>CATPCO010000343.1 GCA_955652925.1 uncultured Xanthobacteraceae bacterium
GGCAGCCGCTCAGGCCGCTGGCCATAGCGATTGCACCACACGACCTGCATCCCGAATGCCGAGGCGGCGTAGGCGTCCCAGGCATTCGACGACTGGAACGCGATCGCGCCAGCGCGGATTCCAAGCCGCTCGACCGCAAGCTGATAGACCTTGGGGTGCGGCTTGTAGACGCCGACCTCCTCGACCGAGAGCACCGCATCGAGCAGCGTATTCAGCCCCGATGCTCGGACAACCGCCTCGAGCATCTTGGGTGAGCCGTTCGACAGGATCGCGGTCCGCAGGCCGACTTTTTTCAGGCGTTCGAGAACATCGGGCACTTCTGGAAATGCATCGAGCGTCAGGTAGAGGCCCATCAGCCGGTCGCGCAGGCCTGGCTTGTCGATCGCCAAGGTCTCCATTGCGAAGTCGAGCGCATCGCCGGTGACCTGCCAGAAATCCGCGTGCCGGCCTTGCAGCGCACGCAGCCACGTATATTGCAGCTGCTTATCCCGCCATAAAGCAGTCAGCCTGTCGACGCCGTCACCGAGCATATCGCGGCAGCTTTTTGCAGCGGAAGCAAAATCGAACAGCGTCCCGTAGGCATCGAAGACGCAGGCTTGCACGCCGACCAGAGGTTCGTTGCTCATGCTCGCTTCCTCACGTTCATGTGCCCCCTGCCCCCCCTCACCCGGCCGCTTCGCGGCCGACCTCTCCCCAGCGAGCCCCAGCGGGGAGAGGTATAGCCCCTCCTGCGCACTCGATTTTGCAATTCAGTTCCAGAGCCGCCTGGTCGCCAGGTCGGCTCCCTGGCGCATGGCCTTGAACTTCTCCCACACGACGCTCGGGTGGACTTCGGTCTTGTAGAGCGCCTGCGAGGAGAACCCGCAGTCCGCCCCGGCCATCACATTCTCGCGTCCGACCAGCCTGGCGAAGCGGATCAACCGTTCGGCGATCCATTCGGGATGCTCGACGATGTTGCTGGCATGGGTGATTACGCCGGGGCACAGCACCTTGCCTTGCGGCAGCTTGACCCGTTCGAACAGATGGTATTCGTGCTCATGGCGCGGATTCGCAGCCTCGAAGCTGAACGAGCCGGCATTGATCTTGAGCACGTAGTCGATGATCTCGGGCAGGTTCGACTCGTAAATGCGCGGCCCCTCGTTGATGCCGTAGCAGGTATGAAAGCGGACCCGCTCGGCCGGAATGCCGCTCAGTGCCGCGTTCGTAGCCTCGACGTAACTCTCCGCCCGCCGCTTCTTCTGATCGTCATCAAGCCCCGGCTCGACAAAGATGTCCGGAAGGAACGGATCATCCACTTGCAGCAGAATGCCGGCGGCAACGATTGCGCGGTATTCCTTGTTCAGCTCGGCGGCAAGCGCGTGGAAGTATTCTTGATCGCTCTTGTAGTACTGGTTGATGCCGACGCCTGAAGGCGCGGTCGCCGGCAGAAACACGTGATGGTCAGGCACGTCGGCGGTCTTGGCGGCAGCCTTGAGGTTGGCGATGTCGGTTTGCAGCTTTGCCTCGCCCTTGTACTTCACCGGGCCGGTGCAGACGACCGGGACGATGGGCAGGATGGCGCCCCCCATCATCGCCTCCTTGAAGTATTGGGCATAGTATTCCGGGAAGGCGGAGACCTCCTGCTGGAACAGGACGAGCTTCTGATCGGGTCGGGATTCGAAGCCCTCGAAGCGCTCGCGGATGTAGGTAAAGAAGCCCGGCTTCGAATACTCGCCGTCGGTTACGATCTCGATGCCGCACTCGACCTGCTTGCGCACGCATTCGGCGACTGCCTGAGCGAGGATGGAATCCAGCTCACGTTCGTCGTAGGGCTGGCGTTGATATTTTGCCTTGAGAAGGTCGAGCAGGCGATGCGGCCGCGGCAAGCTGCCGATATGGGTGGTCTGGATGTGATCGGTATTCTGTTGCACGGTCATCGCGCGTTGCTCCCTGTGCGGTCGAAGCCTCCGCGTTTTCGTTCTGCGCCCAAACCAGAGCACACTCAGCGAGCATAATCAAAATAGGCTTCACCAGTCCTCGCCGGTATAATTCGCGGCATGGCGATTCCCCGTGTCTTCACCATTGCGGCCTCGGCGCCGTTTCTACCCACGCTCATCCAAACGCTGATCGAGGGCAGGCTCGTTGCGGGCTTTCCCGCCGCGGCCGATCCGCTGGCACTCGCAAGCGCAACGATTTATCTGCCGACGCGGCGTGCTTGCCGGATCGCACGCGAGATCTTTCTGGATGCGATCAAGCAGGACGCAGCAATTCCCCCACGCTTTGTCGCGCTGGGCGACGTCGATGAGGACGAGATTGCGTTCGCGCAGGCCGCAAGCGGCGCCCTTGCTGCGAGCGCGCTTGAACTTCCTCCCGCGCTTCCCGCTTTCGAGCGGCGCATGCTCATCGCGCAGCTCGTACTCAAATGGGCGTCCACGATTGCGCCGCAGGAGAACGGCGAAGCGTCCCTCGTCGCCAACAATCCGGTCTCGGCGCTCGCGCTCGCCGATGATCTCGCGCGTCTCATGGATGACATGACCACGCGCGGTGTTTCCTGGGATCGGCTGGACGATCTGGTGCCGGACAATTTCGACCGCTACTGGCAGCTCACGCTCGAATTCCTCAAGATCGCACGGGAAGCATGGCCAAAAATTCTCGCCGAAAGAGGCGCTATCGAAGCGGTCGAACGCCGCGATGCCTTGCTCAAGGCCGAAGCAGCGCGATTGTCAGCAAACCCGCAGGCGCCTGTGATCGCCGCCGGCTCGACCGGCTCCATGCCGGCGACCGCGCAGCTGATCGCCACCATCGCAAAGCTCTCCCGTGGCGCAGTGGTTCTGCCTGGCCTCGATATGAGTCTGGATGAGCAATCCTGGCAACTCATGGCGGGCCGGCACGATCCCGCCGCACGTAATCTTCCTCCGCCAGCTGCCGGACATCCGCAATTCGCCATGCGTGCTCTGCTCTCCGCGATCGGCATTGCACGCGATCAGGTCACGGTTCTGGGGCAGCCGGGCGCGCGCGAGCGCCTCGTCTCGCAGGCGCTGCGCCCGGCGGAAAGCACGGACAAGTGGGACGCGCTGAGCGCTCGCGATCTGCTTCAGCGCGACGACTTGGAACCGCTTTGGGTCATCGAAGCAACCGGCGCCGAGGAGGAAGCGCTCGCGATCGCGGTCGCTTTGCGCGAGGCGGTGGAGAAGAACAAGAGCGCGGCCCTGGTCACTCCCGATCGCGCGTTGGCGCGCCGCGTCATCGCGGCGCTCGGGCGCTGGAATATTGCGGCCGATGATTCCGGCGGCGATCCGCTTGCCGACACGCCCGCGGGACGTTTCGCCCGTCTCGCAGCGGAGACGGCGCTCGCAGGCGCGCGGCCGGCCAAGCTGCTCGCTTTGTTGAAGCATCCGCTGTTGCGTCTTGGCTCGACGCCAGCGAGCCTTGCGAGCGCAATCGCTGCGCTTGAGATAGCGACGCTGCGGGGACCACGCCCGCGTGCCGGCACGGCCGGGATTGCAGATGCGCTCGATGGGCTGCGCGCCGAGCTCGCAAAGCTGCGGCGAAAGGAACCCACTGAGCTCCATTGGTCCGACCCGCGAACCGAGCTGCGGGAGAACGATCTCGCTGGCGCCGCCGACCTCATCGCTCGCGTGACCGCCGCGCTTGCGCCCCTGGAGAGCCTTGCTTCGACGCAGCCGCACGCTTTCACCGGGATCGCGGCACGACATTACGATGTGATCGCCGCCTTGAGCGCGGCACCAGACGGGGAGCCGCTCGCTTTTGCCGGGCACGATGGCGTGAAGCTCGCGCAAGCCTTCGACGACATCGCCGCGCTCCCTCCCGATGCCGATCTGATTATTGCACGCGCGGATTACGCCGATCTGTTCAGAGCCGCGGTCGCACAGATCATGGTACGGCGGCCGGAGCTTCCCGGCGTCCAGGTCCATATCTACGGCCTGCTCGAATCGAGGCTGCAGAGCTGCGACCGCATCGTGCTGGGCGGTCTGGTCGAAGGGGTATGGCCGCCGGAAACCCGGCCCGATCCCTGGCTGAGCCGCCCCATGCGTCACGCGCTTGGTCTTGACATGCCCGAGCGGCGCATTTCGCTCTCGGCCCATGATTTCGCCCAGGCGCTTGGGGTGCAAGACGTTGTGCTTGCCTATCCGGCCAGATTGGGCGGCGCACCGACCGTGATCTCGCGCTTCGTGCAACGGCTCGCCGCCGTGATGGGAGACGATGCATGGAAAGCGGCGCGGGAGGGCGGCGCGAAATATGTCGCGTGGGCACGCGCGCTCGATCATAGCGAGGAGCCCGCGCGCATTTCCCGGCCCGAGCCGAAACCACCGCGCGCGGCGCGCCCAACAACGCTTTCAGTGACCGACGTGGAAGACTGGCTGCGCGATCCCTATTCCATTTACGCGCGATACATCTTGCGCCTGCGTGAGCTTGACCCGATCGATTTGGAGCCCGGGGCAGCCGACCGGGGGATCGTCATCCACGGCGCGCTCAGCGAATTCACCCGGACCTACGCAGCGGCGCTGCCGGCTGATCCCGCCGGCGCGCTGATCGAGATTGGAAAAAGACACTTTGCCGCGCTCGCCGATTATCCGGAAGCGCAGGCATTCTGGTGGCCCCGCTTCGAGCGCATCGCCCACTGGTTTGCCGCCTGGGAAAGAACACGCCGCCCCAAGCTCAAAGCGCTCCACGCCGAGATCCCCGGCAAAATCGAAATCCCGCTGGGCGAGCGGACTTTCACATTGCGTGGCCGCGCCGATCGCATCGAGGAGCTACGAACGGGCGGCCATGCCATCCTGGACTACAAGACGGGCCAGGTGCCGAGCGACAAGCAGGTCGGCATCGGCATCTCGCCCCAGCTCACGCTCGAAGCCGCGATGCTGCGGCGTGGCGGCTTTTCGGAAATTGCGGCCGCGAGCTGCGTTGCAGAGCTCGTTTATGTTTCGCTCAAAGGGGGCGAGCTGATTGGCGAGGAAAGGCTGATCAATTTCAAGAACGGAAATGCCGATTCCGAAGCCGAGCGCGCGCTCGCGAGATTCTCAGAGGTCGTGCATCGCTTCGATGACGAGCAGCAGCCCTACATTCCGCTGGTGCTGTCGATGTGGAAGAACCGTTACGGCAGCTACGACCACCTCGCGCGGGTGAAGGAGTGGGCCGTGCCGGGCGAAGAGGAAGACGTGCCGGGGGTGTCGCAATGAACGCGCCTGCCGGCCGCATCATTCCCGATGATCTGTTGCGCGTGCAGTTCGAGGCATCCGATCCATCGGTTTCGGCATGGGTTGCGGCGAATGCCGGCTCGGGCAAGACGCACGTGCTGGCGCAACGGGTGATCCGGCTGCTGCTCGAGGGCGTCGCGCCCGGCAAAATTCTCGCCATCACCTTCACGAAGGCGGCTGCCGCCAACATGGCAAACCGCGTGTTCGATGAGCTGCGGCGCTGGACGGCGCTCGATGACAGCCAACTCGACGCCGCGATCCGAAGGCTGTCGACGGAAGCACCCGACAGCGCGCGGCGGGCGCATGCGCGGCGGCTGTTTGCCTTGGCACTCGATACCCCCGGCGGACTCAAGGTGCAGACCATTCACTCCTTCTGCAGCCGGTTGCTGCATCAGTTTCCGTTTGAAGGAAACGTCGCTGCCAGATTCGAGGTCATCGAGGATGCGGCGCAAGCGCAACTGCTCAACGACTTGAGCCTCGCCGTCCTGCTCGATGCCGCACAGGCGCCGCAATGCGCCCTCGGACGCGCCCTCGCCACCGCAATTACCGTCGCCGCGGACCGAACGTTCAAGGAGGTCGTCGCCGAGGCGATCGGCAAGCGCGACATGGTGCGCAGCTGGATCGATCACCGTGGCAGCGTGGAGCACGCGATCGCGTCACTGTGCGACACGCTGGGCATCGCGGCCAGTGACAGCGCCGAGCAGGTCGAGCACGAGATCACGCAAGGACCTTGCCTGCCCTCGTCGCAATGGGCGGCGGCTGCCGCAGGGCTTGCGGGCGGATCAAGCATGGATCAGGAGCAGGGACGCCGCCTGCTCGCGGCGCTGCAAGCGGACCGAGCGGAGCGCACACGCAGCTATCTTCAGGTATTTCTGACCGGCGATTTCAAACCGCGCGACCGGCTGATAACGGGCGCACTGCAAAACGCCGAGCCCGAGCTCGCTCGCCGTCTGAATGAGGAAAGCGCGCGGCTGCGCTCACTGTTTGAGCGCTACAAAGCGGTGCGCTGTCGCGACCGCACCGCCGCCCTGCTCGTCGTCGCGGATGCGGTGATCTCGCGTTACCAGGCGGCAAAGGACCGCCGGGGTCTCCTCGATTACGACGATCTCATCGACAAGACACTTGCGCTCCTGCGCCATGACTGTGCGGCCTGGGTGCACTACAAGCTTGACCAAGGCATCGATCACGTGCTGATCGATGAGGCGCAGGACACGAGCCCCAAACAATGGGAGATCATCCAGAGACTGAGCGGCGAGTTCTTCGCCGGCGCGGGCGCGCGTACAAGCAAGCGCACCGTATTTGCCGTGGGTGACGAGAAGCAGTCGATCTTTTCGTTTCAAAACGCCGCTCCTCGCGCATTTGCCGAGATGCTCCGGCACTTTCGTCGTGCCCACCAGGAATGCGGACTTGATCTCGTCTACAAGGAATTCAAGCACTCATTCCGCTCGGGACCGAATGTACTCGGCGCCGTCGACGAGGTGTTCAAGCGCAAGGACATCTACGCCAGCATCACCTCCGACGCGGACGGCATACCGCCTCACATCGCGCTGCCCGACGCCGCTCCCGGAGTGGTCGAGATCTGGGACATCATCAAGCCGGAGCCCAAGCGCGCGATCGAAGCCTGGGACGCCCCGTTTGATGAGCCCTCCGAAACGAGCACGCACGTTCGGCTCGCAACCAAGATCGCGCGCAACATCAAAAGCTGGACCGAGCAGGGCACCAGCCCCGGCGACGTGCTGGTGCTGGTGCGCCAGCGCGGGCCGCTGTTCGAGGCCATCATCCGGGCATTGAAGGAGGAAAAAATTCCGGTGGCGGGGGCGGACCGGCTGGTGCTCACCGAGCATATCGCAGTGATGGATTTGATGGCGCTCGCGGACGCGCTGCTGCTCGCAGCCGATGATCTCGCGCTCGCGACGGTTCTCAAGAGCCCGCTGTTCGGACTAGACGACGGCGATTTGTTCGAGATCGCCTGGGAGCGCAAAGGTTCGCTGCGCCGCGCGTTGGAAACAAAGGGGCAGGCGCAGGCGCGGTTTGCCCAGGCGGCCGCGGAGCTTGATCGTTTTGCGCAATGGGCGCGCCGCGACACGCCCTATGCATTTTTCGCGCGCGTGCTCGGCGCCGAACGTGGACGAAAACGCTTTCTTGCCCGGCTGGGACATGAGGCCGACGACGCACTGACCGAATTTCTCAATCTCGCGCTCGATTACGAACGACTCGAAACGCCATCTTTGCAGGGCTTCATCGCGTGGCTGCGAGGCGCGGCGGTCGACATCAAGCGCGACATGGAGATCACGCGCAACGAAGTGCGCGTAATGACCGTGCACGGCGCCAAGGGCCTAGAAGCGCCCACCGTCATCCTCGCCGACACGACGACGCCACCGGCGGGCCCGGCACAACGGCAAGCACGGATTTTTCCGCTCGCTGCGAATGCGCCGCCCGGTTCTCCGTTCGTCTGGGCCGCAAGGAAGGCATTGGACGTGGACCCCGTCAGCGCGGCACGCGGCCGCCTGCAGCGGGAGGCCGAGGATGAGTACCGGCGGCTTCTCTACGTGGCCATGACACGCGCAGCCGATCGCCTGATCGTCTGTGGAGCGGAAAACGAGCGTGCGCGGCCGCCGGGCTGCTGGTGGGATCTGGTCAAGGATGCATTGCAGCCGCTCTCGACCGAGATGAACGCGCAAGACGGTGATGGAAAAATGTGGCGCTACTGCAAAGTGCCGCCGCTCGCCGCTGCGCCGGGCTCAGGGGGCCAGCGTACGCAGGTCATCAGCCAGCCTCCGGACTGGCTCGACCGGGATGTGGCTCCCGTCCTCCCACGGGCGGTGTCGCTCTCGCCCTCTCGCGCTTACGACGAATCGGTCCCCGCGCGCAGAGCCGGCCGGGGTGGGGAAGAAAAGGCGATGGCGCGTGGCGTGCTCATGCACCGGCTGCTGCAGGCGCTGCCGGACATTCCAGAGCCTGCGCGGCGCGCTGCCGCTCGCAGGCATCTCGCGCGCAGGGCCGATCTGTTCAGCGCGCAAGAATGCGAGAACATGATCGAGCAGGTGTGTCGGGTGTTGGACGATCCGCAGTTCTCCGCCCTGTTCGCACCGGGCAGTCACGCTGAGCTCCCGCTCGCCGGCAGATTTCCGGGAAAGCACGGCATGACCGCAATCGCGGGCCAGGTAGACCGGCTTGCGGTGACAGCGAATGAGGTGCTCATCGCGGATTTCAAAACGAATCATCCGGCTCCGGCGCGGCTTGAGGAAGTGCCGCAAGCGTATGTGGCGCAGCTTGCGCTTTATCGCGGCGCGCTGGCGTTGCTCTATCCCGGGAAAACCCTACGCGCCGCTCTCCTGTGGACGGATGTTCCAGCGCTGATGGAAATGCCCGCGGCACGCATGGATGCTGCCCTTGCTGCCCTTGCTGCCCTTGCTGCCCTTGCCGCCCTCACTGCAGGCCGAGGGGCAACGTAGGCCTCCCCGGATTTCGCTTCGCTCATCCGGGCTACGGCCCTCACCTGCCCGTGAGCTTGCCTTGACGCTCGTGCCAGGCGTCCATACGTTCCCAACTCTTTCAGAAAAAACGAAAGGAACTCCCATGGCCGTTGGCAAGGTTTCGGACAGCACATTCGCATCCGAGGTATTGAAGGCGACCAGCCCGGTCGTGGTGGATTTTTGGGCTGAATGGTGCGGCCCCTGCCGCTCGATTGCTCCCGCGCTCGAGGAAATCGCCGGATCGCTTGGTGACAAGGTCAAGATCGTCAAGCTCAACGTGGACGAAAATCCTCAGACGGCGACCAAATACGGCATTCAGTCGATCCCGACCCTGATGATCTTCAAGAACGGCCAGGAGGCCTCGCGCCAGATCGGCGCCGCGCCGAAGCAGAAGCTCGAGCAGTGGATCACAACCGCGGTTTGATCGTTGCGCGTGTCCCGGCTGCGGTGCAGCGCGTAGCTCTTGCGGAGCGGTGTACCGCTGAGCCGGGACCGTTCGAGGCTGAGTCCGCGGCGATCCCGGGTCTGCAGCGCACCGCTTTCGCGCTGCGCGGCGCCCGGGATGCATGCGTTGCTCTACACCGGCGGCGTGCCGTTCACCGCCAGCACTTCGCCGGCGAGATAAAGTGAACCCGTGATCAGGATGCGCGGCGGCGGGTCAAGACCAAAGCCGTCGATCGCGGCAAGCGCCGCGCGCAGGTCTGCGCTGCTCTCGGCCGCAATACCGATGCTGCGCGCAATGTCCGCGATCTCTTCCGGCGGCCGGCTTTTCTCCTGATTCGGAACAGGCAGCGCAACAATGCGCTGCGCGAGCCCGGCAAAGTTCTTCAGGAATCCTGCACAGTCCTTGCTCGCCAGCATTGCGAGCACGAGCACGAGCGGCCGTGATACCCGTTCCTCCAGATCTGCGAGCGCGTCGGCAATTGCACGCCCGCCATCCGCATTGTGACCGCCATCGAGCCACAACTCGCTGCCCGCGGGCGCGAGCGGCGCAAGTCGCCCTTGCGAGAGACGCTGCATGCGGGCGGGCCATTCGGCGTCCGCCATGCCGTTCTCGAATGCTTGCACCGGAAGCTTGAAGGCGCCGGCCGCGCGCAGCGCCGCAATGGCGACCCCCGCATTCTCGAACTGATGGCGTCCGTAGAGTCGCGGCGGGGGAAGATCGAGCAGACCCGCGTCGTCCTGATAGACCAGCCGTCCTCGTTCCTGCGTTGCGATCCAATCCTCGCCCGCAATCCGCATCGGCGCTTGCAGCCGCGCCGCTTGCCGCTCGATGACTGCGAGCGCCTCGCGCTTTTGCGCCGCCACGATCACCGGCACGTCCGGTTTGATGATGCCCGCCTTCTCGGCCGCAATTTTATCGACCGTGTCGCCGAGAAACTCGGCGTGGTCGAGCGCCACGGGCGTGATGACTGTGACGAGCGGTTGTTCCACGACGTTCGTGGCGTCGAGCCGTCCGCCGAGCCCAACCTCGAGCAGGAGCGCATCCGCGCGGTGGCGCGCGAACAGGAGAAGCGCTGCTGCGGTCGTGATCTCGAACAGCGTTATCGGCGCTTCCCCATTGGCGCGCTCGCATTCGGCCAGCACGTCCGCAAGCTCGTCATCCTCCACCAGACGCCCCTTGCCGTCGCAACCCAATCGGAAGCGCTCGTTGAAGCGCACGAGATGGGGCGACGTATAGACATGCACGCGCAGGCCGGCGGCTTCGAGGACAGCGCGCATGAAGGCGATGGTCGAGCCCTTGCCGTTGGTGCCGCCCACATGGATGACCGGCGGCAAGCGCCGCTCGGGGTGATCGAGTGCATCGAGGATGCGCCACATGCGGTCGAGAGAAAGATCGATCCGCTTGGGATGAAGCGCGCTCAACCGCTCAATGATGGGATCGACGGGAGTCATGTTGCTATGGGTTCATCGCGGATGCGGGCGATGCAGGTCGGGTCGAGCGCAAAGCGAATTGGTCATCGCGGACGCGGGCGATACAAGGTTGGGTCGAGCGCAAAGCAGGACCCTACCCTTTGGAGCAAGCGCGTTGGGTCTCGCGAAGAGCTCGACCCAACCTACCGGGTCGACGCGCCTCGATAGAGCCTACGCCGGCACCGGCAAACTATCCTCAGGCGCCCGCGGCTTTGCCTTGGTCAAGACACGGCAAAGATTCGCCAGTGTCGGCCGCAATTGGTGGCGATGGACGACCATATCCACCATGCCGTGCTGTTTGAGGTACTCCGCGCGCTGAAAGCCCTCGGGCAACTTCTCGCGAATGGTCTGCTCGATCACACGCGGCCCGGCGAAGCCGATAAGCGCACCGGGCTCTGCGATGTGCACGTCGCCCAGCATGGCATAGGAGGCGGTCACGCCTCCAGTGGTAGGATTGGTCAATACCACGATATAAGGCTTGCGCGACTCGCGCATGATCTGCACCGCCACCGTCGTGCGGGGAAGCTGCATCAGGGAAAAAATCCCTTCCTGCATGCGCGCTCCGCCCGAGGCCGCGAACATGATGAATGGCGTGCCCTTGCCGACCGCCGTCTCCAGCCCTTTGATCACGGCCTCGCCGGCGGCCATTCCGAGCGAACCGCCCATGAAATCGAAATCCTGAACTCCGATCACGACCGCAAGTCCTTCGAGCTTGCCGAGGCCAAGCTTGATTGCCTCGTTGCTGCCGGTCTTGCCGCGCGCATCCTTGAGCCGTTCCGTGTAGCGGCGCTCGTCACGGAATTTCAGCGGATCGAGCGGCACCTCCGGCACGCCGATATCGAGCCAGGTCTGATTATCGAACATGGATTTGAGCCGCGCGACGGCACCCATGCGCATGTGATAGTTCGAGCCGGGAATGACAAACTGATTGGCCTCGACGTCCTTGTAGAACACGAGTTGTCCGGTCTCCGGGCATTTGATCCAGAGACTTTCCGGCGTGTCACGGCGGACGAAATAATTGCGGATTTTCGGCCGCACGACGTTCGAGATCCAGTTCATGTCAACTCCTTCGCGCCCTCGGCTTGAGCGCAAAAGCCAATGCCGGGCCGGTATCGAAAAGTGTCGGTGCATCACTCGTGCGCGCGCGTTCGATCGACAACAGGCGAAGCTTGGTCGCAATCCCGCCGCGTGCGGAGAAGCCGCCGGCCTTGCCGCCTGCCGCCAGCACGCGGTGGCACGGCACAATGATCGGAAACGGGTTGCGCCCGAGCGCTTGCCCGACCTCGCGCGCCAGACCTTGTCCCCACGCTTGCGTCTCCCGCGAACGCGGGAGGGTAAGGGTGAGTTGTTCCGCGATCTGGCCGTAGGTGCGCGTCGCGCCGGCCGGAATGGTGCGCGCGATCTCATAAACCCGGCGATCGAAGGCGGGGATTGGGTCCATGTCGAGAGCGACCCAGGAAAGATCGATCAGCTCACCATGGAGGAGTGCAACGATTGCAGCAATGACTTTCTGCACATCGGGAGGAGGCAGCGCCTCGCGCGCATCAGCCAAGCGGCGCAGCAGGCGCGTTCGGGTTCTTGTCGCATCCCCTTGCGGAAGCGCAATGCCGGTAATCGCGTGCTGGTCCCACGCGATCCCGCATGGTCCGACCGGCGTGTCGAAAAGTGTGAATCCTTGCGACGTCATTCCGCCGCGACCTTGAGCGGAGGTCCGACCAGCTCGGTCAGCTCTTTCTCGTCAAGCGTCTCCTTTTCCAGCAACCGGCGCGCGCTGCGCTCGAGCACATCGCGCCGCTCCCGCAGAATGGCAAGCGCGCGGTCCATGGCTTTCTGCACGATGCCACGAACCTCATCATCGATCTGGGCGGCGGTGGCCTCGGCATAATCCGCCTCCTGCCGGGGCAAGGGAAAGTCAGGACCGGTGAGATAGGTGCGCGGATCGCGATCATAGGCGACGCTGCCGAGCCGCTCCGACATGCCGTAGCGCGTCACCATGGAACGCGCGATGTCGGTCACCTTTCTCAGATCGTCGGCCGCTCCGGTCGAGAGATGGTGAAACACGATCATCTCGGCCGCGCGGCCGCCGAGCAGCACCGACATCTTGTTTTCCAGCTCCTCGCGCGTCATCAGGAAGCGGTCCTCGGTCGGGCGCTGAATGGTATAGCCAAGCGCACCGACGCCGCGGGGAATGATGGAGACCTTGTGCACGGGGTCGCTGCCGGGAAGCGAGAGCGCGATCAGGGCGTGTCCCATCTCATGATAGGCGACGATCTCACGCTCTTTCGGGTTGAGCAGCCGATTGCGCTTTTCGAGCCCGGCAATCATGCGCTCCACCGCATTGGTGAAGTCCGCCATGGCGACGGCATCTGCCCCGCGCCGCGTTGCAAGCAGGGTTGCTTCATTGGCCAGATTGGCAAGGTCAGCCCCGGTGAAGCCGGGCGTGAGCGCTGCTACCTTTTCCGGATCGACATCGGGACCGAGCTTCGTATGCTTGAGGTGAACACGCAGAATCTCCACCCTGCCCTTCTTGTCCGGACGATCGACGAGAATTTGCCGATCGAAGCGGCCGGCACGCAGCAGCGCGGGATCGAGAATCTCAGGACGGTTGGTGGCCGCGAGAATCACCAGGCCGGTCCTGGAATCAAAGCCATCCATTTCGACCAGCAGCTGATTGAGCGTCTGCTCCTTTTCGTCGTGTCCACCCGCATAAGGGCCGATGCCGCGCGCGCGGCCGAGAGCATCAAGCTCGTCAATGAAAATGATGGCCGGCGCCTTGGTGCGCGCCTGCTCGAACAGGTCGCGCACGCGCGCGGCGCCTACACCGACAAACATCTCGACGAACTCGGAGCCTGAAATCGAGAAAAACGGCACCTTGGCTTCGCCGGCGACGGCCTTGGCAAGCAATGTCTTGCCCGTGCCGGGAGGGCCGACCAGCAGCACGCCCTTGGGCATGCGCCCGCCCAGCCGGCTGTACTGCCCGGGGTTCTTGAGAAAGTCGACGACCTCGCGCAGCTCGTCTTTTGCCTCGTCAACGCCGGCCACGTCCTCAAATCGCACGCCGGTGTCGGACTCGACATAGATCTTTGCCTTGCTCTTGCCGATGGACATCAACCCGCCGCCCAATCCTCCCATCCGCCGCGCGATCAGCGTCCAAAGGCCAAAGAAGATAATGACCGGAAGAACCCAAGACAGGATATCGGTAACAAGCGTGCTCTCGACTTCGCCGGTATAGGTGACACCGTATTTCTGCAGCTCGTCGGCGAACTGCGGGTCAACGCGGGTGGTCACGAACTCACTCTTGCCGTTCGCCAGCGGCGCCTTGAGCTTGCCCTGGATGTAACGATCCGACACGCCGATTTCGGCAATCTTGCCGTCGTGCAGCAACTGCTGGAACTCGCTATAGGGGATGGGCGCGACTTTCTGCGCGGTCGTATAAAAATACTGCAGTACCAGCAGGCCGAAAAAAGCAGCCAGCCAATAGCCAATATGAAATTGAGTCTGCTTTTTCATAGGTAACCGAAAAGATGGCTTGCGCTGCCAGCAAGTGCAATGGCGGCACTCATATTAATCCATGGCGAGCGCTCCAGAAACCGCCCGCCGGACTGAGGCTTGCCTAGGGCGCCGCGGAGCGGGTGGCGCGGCGCACTCCGCGGGCGAGCTCCGCGACGAGATCGGTCACCGCCTTGACTGTGCTCGCAGTGGCTCCGTTGCTCTCGTCGAGGCTCGCTTTGAGCGCATTCACGAGCGCCGAGCCAACGACAACGCCATCGGCGCTCGCTGCAATGGCTGCCGCCTGATCGGCGGTGCGCACGCCGAAACCGACGGCGACAGGAAGCTTGCAGTGTCGTTTGATGCGGGCAACGGCTGCCGCCGTTTTTGCAGTATCGGGCGCGGCGGCGCCGGTGATGCCGGTGATGGAGACGTAATACACGAACCCCGACGTATTCGCGAGCACGGCCGGCAGGCGTTTGTCATCGGTCGTGGGCGTGGCGAGACGGATGAAATTGAGCCCGGCTGCGAGCGCCGGCAAGCAGAGCTCAGCGTCCTCCTCCGGCGGCAGATCGACGACAATGAGCCCGTCGACACCCGCGGATCTCGCATCGCGCAGAAATCGCTCCACACCGTAGATATAGATCGGATTGTAATAACCCATCAGCACGAGCGGCACGACATCATTCGCCGTGCGAAGCGCGCGCACCATGTCGAGCGTCTTGGCCAAGGTCTGCCCGGCCTTGAGCGCGCGCTGTGATGACAACTGAATCGCCGGCCCATCCGCCATCGGATCGGAAAACGGCATGCCAAGCTCGATCACGTCCGCGCCCGCCGCGGGCAGCGCCCGCAGGATGGTCATCGAAGTCGTGAGGTCGGGATCACCCGCGGTGATAAAAGTGACCAGCGCGGCGCGGCGCTGCGCTTTTAGTTCATCAAAGCGCCTGTCAATGCGCGTTGCGCTCATCTGCGGCCGTGCGTGGTGCTAATCTTTACCGCTGCGGCGGCGCCTGGCCGCAAGGCGCACATTGATGGTGCCCAGCATGAATATCACAATCGAGCCGATGAGATTGAGCCATTCCTTTTTCTCCACAGCGGGACCGGGCTCGAGCAGTCGCACGCGCAGGAACCAGGCGACATAGGCGACCGAGACCGCGATCAGAATCCAGCCGACCAGTTTCTGTCTGCTCATGCAGCGTGGACTAGTGGAGCGTTTCCACAAATCGAATCCTATGCGGTGTCATTCCCCGGGACCGAGCGCAGCGAGGGAGCCGGGGAA
>CATPCO010000344.1 GCA_955652925.1 uncultured Xanthobacteraceae bacterium
CAGCACGCTCATCGCGGCGTAGAGAGTGCCGGTAAAGACGATGGGCGCGGTGCCGACGCCCAGGATCACGACCAGCAACGGATAAAGCGCGAACAGCGGCAGCGCGTAATAGCTCGCGATGAAGGGTTCGCAGGCCTGCCGAAGCCGGGGCAGCGCATGCAGCAGGATACCCGCCGCAATGCCCACGACCGTGGCGATGACAACGGATGTCGCAACCGATCTTACGGTCTGCCACAGATCATAAACCGTCGCGGGCTCGATAAGCGCTGTTGCCATCGCGCGCACCATCGCGCTCGGCGGCACCAGATCGGTCGGACGCACCAGGTGTGCGCGGCAGACGGCCTCGAGGCTTGCGACAAACAACAGTAACGCGGTCAGCCGGCGTGCGCGGCGGGGCGTCATGGCCGGCTATTTCGGAATGAAGCGGCGGTCGATGATCTTCTCGAAATCATAGCTCTCGTTGATGTCGCCGGTGGCAATGAGCAGCTGGCGCGAGCCCGCGAGCGCCTGCGGCTCGATGCTGCCATCGGAATAATGCTTTGCCGCCACCATCCGGTCGAGTGCATGCTCCAGCGCGGGCAAGTCGATATTGACCATGCGCTTTAATGCCTGCTGCGCAGCCTCTTTGGGATGGGCATAGACGAAATCCACGGCTTGTTTATGGGTGCGCATGAGCGCGCGCAGCTTGTCGGGCTTGCTGTCGATGAAGTCCTGCGAGGCGACCAGCACATTCGAGATCACGTGCGGCAGAACATCGGAGACCCGAGCGATCGCACGGTATTTCCCCCCGTACTTGCTTTGCAGCGGCTCGTACATGTAGGCGGTGTCGACGGCGCCGCTGTTGAGCGCCGCGACTGCGGCGCCCACGCCGAGCGGCACCTGCGTCACCTGCGAGGGATCGATCCCGTAGTGCCGCAGCATCATCTCGCCGTAGACGCGGGTGAGGCCGCCGGGAGTCGTGGTGCCGAACTTGCCGCCAATGACGTCGCGGAGCGACTGCACGCGAGAGTCCGCCGGCACGACCCAATCGTTGTCCGCGGCGTTGACGGAGCTCGCCCCGATGATTTTGACCGGAAGACCGGCTGCGAACCCGGTCACCGTCGCGCCCATCGCCGCGTCTGCAAACGGAACGCCGCCCGCCAGCATGTTGCGCAGAGTAGTTCCCCCGCCTTGCGAGCTGATGACGTCGGTGACTTCGAGGCCGTTCTTGCGGAAAAGGTCCTGCTCAAGCGCAATGATCCATGGAACACTGAGCATCACCTGGCCGAAATGGGAGACGTGGATTTCATCGGCCGCGGCAGGCCATGCAAACACCGCCGCGCAGGCAATCGCGAATAGCTGCCGCATTGCTGCTCTCGCTCGAATTGCGCAGCCTAAATCGTTCCCCAGACGGCGCGGGCCGTCTCCATGATGCGCTCGAACTTCCGCCATTGCTCCTCTTCCCCGATCTGCACGGCACCGACGCCGCTGCTGAACCCGCATTGCGGGCTTAACGCAAGCTGATCAACCGGCAGGCAGCGCGCGGCATCGTCGATGCGGCGCTTGAGTTCATCGACGGATTCGAGAGTTGCGCTCTTGGTGGTGACCAATCCGAGCACGGCGATCGTGCCCTTGCGGATGAACCGCAGTGGATCGAAGCTGCCGGCGCGCTCGCTGTCGTATTCCAGCAGCAGGCGCTGGTGCTTGAGCCCCGAGAACAGGCGTTCGGCAATGGCGTCGTAGTGGCCTTCGCGATGCCATTGCGGCAGCACTTTGCCGCTGGCCGGATCCACACCGCGCGGATTGCCGCGACAGACATGCAGGCCGAAGGTGACATCATCGAAACCGTCGATCACGGCATTCTCGGCCTTGATCGCGCGATCGAGATTTTTGTCCGGATCTTCACCGCGCGAGCGCATCCGATCAAGCGATAGCTGATCAACGTAAGCGGTGAAGCCCGGTGCATCGATGTGGATATAGCGGCAGCCGGCCGCTATCAGCTCAGAGATCATTTGCCGCTCGATGGCGACCACATCGGCGATGAATTCTTCCATGCCTTTGTAGATCGCCTGCGAACGCTCCCAGGCGAAGCGCTGGGAAATCCGATCCGGGCCGATCAGGCTGACCTTGACCGGATTCTGCGCGAGCGCAGCCGTGAAGCGGTACTCATCCAGCACGACATTGCGCTGCAAAGAAAGCCGCTCAACGACGCCGCGGCGGGTCGTAATGGCGGGCCCGGCCGCATCGAAGTTCTGTTCCGTGCGATGCAGCGGACGGTTTGGCTCGCGCCAGTCGGCGAGGCGCTCCACGTGAGCGGGCACATCGAAGCCGCTCACCGCCGCGCTGAAGCTTTCCTGAAAATTTCGCCGCCGGAATTCGCCGTCTGTGACAATGGGCCAGCCGATCGCTTCCTGCTTGCGAACAACATCGCGAATTGCCTCGTCCTGAGCCGCACGCAGCGCCACATCCTCGATCTCGCCGCGGGCATGCCGCTCGAACGCCTCGCGCAGAGATTGCGGAGCGACGAGGCTGCCGTTCTGGTCGACACGCAGACGTGTCAGATCGATCCGGTTTTTCAGCATTGCCTTATCCACATTGTTCCACCGAATGTCGCAGTATAGCGCGTGTTGATTTCGACCTGTAGCGGCTCGGCCCAGCCGAAACGCACTGGACTTGCGTTCGGCCAAGGTCATGCAGTTCGAATGGACGAACGATCGCCAAACATGCAAAACTATCGAATATCCATATATGCGGCCCCTGCCCCGCAAGGAGCAGCAACTTCGATGAATAATATCGCGACCAAACCACGCACCAAAGTCCGGCTGAAAACGCAGCGGCCGAAGCTTCACAAGGTGATCCTCATCAACGACGACTTCACGCCGCGGGAGTTCGTGGTCACGGTCCTCAAGGCGGAGTTCCGCATGAACGAAGACCAAGCCTACAACGTGATGATAACCGCACACCGGCGCGGAGCCTGTGTGGTCGCCGTCTTCACCAAGGACGTTGCGGAGACCAAGGCGACGCGCGGCACGGAAGCCGGGCGCCGCAAGGGCTACCCGCTTCTGTTCACGACCGAGCCGGAGGAGTGAGGCGCCGCGTCACTGCCGCATCAGCAGCATCGGATCGGTGCTGGGGGGAATCCGTTCCCACGTCGTGGTGTCGCTCTCCGCAAAACGCCAGATCGTGCGGCCGGACAGGAGCAGCTCGTCGTTATCGAGCCGCCAGCTGGCGAGTGCGAGCGCCGCAATCGATGCATCGCAACCCGGCTTGATCACGATCCGGTAGCTTTCGCCGCCAGCCGACGCGTTCGACAATGTGAGCTTGCACAACGGCTTTTCGAATTCCTGCAGCAGCGTCCAGTCGCCGAACAGCTGGTCGGGCGTGATGGCGGTCGCCCGGATGGCGGCTGGCGTGCGCATGAAGAACAGGCCCTCACCCTTGCGCTCGGCCTCATACATGCGCGATTCGACTTCGCTGAAATCGAGGATGACCACCCGCTTTGCATCCAGGAGCAACACCGAATCGTTGGGCCCGATCTTCCAAAGCGCAAGATCTTTCAGGGGCGGAAACACGCTGCCGCAGGCGGGATCGAGCTCGAGCTTGAAGGCGCCTTCCACCGCGTCGAGCGAGAAGGTTACGCTACAGGTCTTATCGCGCGCCGCGTTCGAGATCTCCCATACGCCCACCATCGCCTGCGCGGCCTCGCTCGGCCCCTGCGCCGGTGCGCCCAGAACTGAAGCGCCTAGCGCGATCAGAGAAAAGTACACCCGGTAAGCGACTGGCGCCATCACGCATTCTTCTTCGGTGGCCAGGCCGTTTCGGCTACCGGGGTCAGCGGCGGTTTTCCGGACGCCCAGGCGAGGAGATTGTCGACGACGAGCTGATCCATGCGCGCGCGGGTAGCAACTGAGGCCGAACCCACGTGCGGAAACAGCACCACGTTGTCCATGGCAATGAGCGCGGGCGGCACGTCCGGCTCGCGCGCATAGACATCGAGACCGGCGGAGAGGATCGTCTTCTCCTGCAGAGCCTTGATGAGCGCCGGCTCGTCCACCACTGAGCCGCGCGCCATGTTGATGAGAATGCCGTCCGGCCCGAGTGCCGCGAGGACTTCGGCGTTGATCATGTTCCTCGTTTGCGCTCCTCCGGGGGCAATGGCAAGCAGCACGTCAACGTCGCGCGCCATCGCGATCAGATCGGGATAGTGCCGGTAGGAGACGCCTGCCGCGGGCCGGCGCGAGTGATACACGACCGGCACGCGCATGGCATCGAGCCTGCGCGCGATGGCCTGGCCGATGCGGCCCATGCCGATGAGCCCGACGGTGCGGTCGCGCAGCGTTGCCTTGCTCAGCGGATAATCGCCGTGCAGCCATTGCCCGGAGCGCAGGTAACGCTCCGCTTGCGGAAACTCACGCACGGTGCACAGGAGCAAGCCGAGCGCCGTGTCGGCGACCTCCTCCGTGAGCACGTCCGGCGTATTGGTGACCGTGATGCCGTGCGCGCCGGCCCAGGCTGCATCGACGTGATCATAGCCGACCCCAAAACTTGCGATGATCTCAAGCCGCGGAAACCGGCTCATGAAAGGTCCATCGATGCGCTCGGATGTAGCAGCGACCGCCATTGCCCGCACACGCGGAGCCGATTTGGACAGGAATTCCTCGCGCGCCTTTCCATCAGGCAGTTGAAGAACGTTGAAGGGTTTCAGCCCACCGGTGATCACCGGCTTAGCCGGCCCGATAAGCAGCACGTCGATTTTTTCAGCAGTCATGTTGGCCTTATACCAGCATTGCCACCGGTTGCTCGATGATGCGCTTGAACTGCGCGAGCAGCTCTGCCCCTATCGCACCATCGATCACGCGGTGATCGCAAGAAAGCGTCACCGACAACACACTTGTAAATCCGACCTGGCCTCCCGCCTTTTCCATCGCCTGCCGCCGCGCGGCACCGATCGCGAGTATGCTCGACTGGGGTGGAACGATGATGGCGGAAAACTCGCGCACACCGTGCATGCCGAGATTGGAAATGGTCGACGACCCACCCTGATATTCGCGCGGATCAAGTTTCCTGGCGCGTGCACGGGCGGCCAAGTCCTTCATCTCGTTCGAGATGGATGCGAGCGGCTTCGTTTCGGCCTTGCGGATGACCGGAGCAAACAGCCCGCCCGCAACGGCAACCGCAACGCCGATATCGCAGTGACGAAACCGCAAGATACGGTCCTGCGCCCAAACGGCATTGGCAACGGGAATGCGTGAAAGCGCCGCCGCCCACGCCTTGACGATGAAGTCGGTGACAGAAAGCTTGTAGGAGGGATTGCCGTCGGCGCGGCTTGGGGCTGCGGCATTCGCCGCTTCCCGCAGATCGAGAAGACGCGCAATTTCCAGATCCGCCGTTAAATAGAAATGCGGAATGCTTTGCTTCGCCGCGATCATTGCCTTCGCGATAGCGGATCGCATGCCGTCGAGCGGGACTTCCTCGAAGGCAACGCCCTGGTAGATGGATTTGATCTCCTCGGCGATCGGTTCACCGGAGCGAACGGTCGCCACGCTCGCACGCGGCTGCGCTGATCGTGCTGCCTCGATATCACGTGCCACGATGCGGCCGTGCGGTCCGGATCCCTTCACACGTGAAAGATCGATCGCGTTCTCGGCAGCGAGCCGCCGCGCCAGAGGAGTGACAGCGATCCCGCCGGCGAGCTTTGCCGGACCATAATTACGGTTGGGCGTGCGCACCTCAAAAAACGGATCGAGTTCGACCGTTGCGGTTGCGGGCGCCGCCGCGGCCGGGAATGTAGCCTGTCCAGATACGCGCGCCGGCAACGGACCGCCATGCCCGACGGCAGGCGCAAGCGTTTGCTGCGGCAGCTGGACAGATTTCGGCGAATGCTGCTGCGGCCCACCTCCCATTCCATCAGCGATGACCGCAACCACCGCGCCAACCGGGACAATCTCGCCTGCGCGCACGCGGATTTGCGCCAGCACGCCCTGCGTGGTTGAGGGCACCTCCATCGAAACTTTATCGGTTTCGATCTCGAACAGATTATCGCCGGGGTTGATCGGATCACCCGCCGACTTGAACCACCGCGTGATCTTGCCCTCGGCCACGGTCTCGCCGAGCTGAGGCATCAGCACATCCATGAGCTACTCACCACGCAACTGAGATGTACTGCGTCTCCATGAACTCCATCAGACCTTCGTGGGCGCCCTCACGGCCGATGCCGGACTGCTTGGTGCCGCCGAAGGGAGCGGCGGGGTCCGAGACGAGACCACGATTGAGCCCGACCATGCCGAAATCGAGCTGCTCCGATACCCGCATGCCGCGGCTCAAGTCCTTGGTATAGAGATAGGCGACGAGGCCATATTCCGTGTCGTTGGCGCGCCTGACCACTTCATCCTCGGACTTGAAGGTTTGGATCGCCGCAACCGGTCCAAAAATCTCTTCGCGCAGCATCTTGGCTGCGTCCGGCACATTGTCGAGCACGGTCGGCGGATAGAAATGCCCGGCCCCGTCCGGCGCTTTTCCGCCGGTGAGAATTTTCGCTCCCTTGCCAATCGCATCCGCGACCAGCTCGACCACTTTCTTCCTGGCATCCGCATTGACCAGCGGCCCCACCGCAACGCCGTCATCGAGGCCGTTGCCGACCTTCATGGCCGCCATTTTCGCTGTGAGTTTTTTGGCGAATTCGTCATGCACCTTCTCGTGCACGTAAAAACGATTGGCCGAAGTGCAGGCTTCCCCCATGTTGCGCATCTTCGCAATCATTGCGCCTTCGATGGCCGCGTCGATATCGGCATCTTCGAACACAAGGAACGGTGCGTTGCCGCCGAGCTCCATGGCGGGCTTGACAACATGGTCCGCTGCCTCATGCAGCAGCTTGCGCCCGACCTCGGTCGAGCCGGTGAACGAAACGACCCGCACGCGAGGATCATGCAGCATGACGCTGACGATCTTTCCCGACGAGCGCGAGGGTATGACATTGATCACGCCCGCGGGCACGCCGGCCTCTTCCATGATCGGCATGAGCGCGAGCATGGTGAGCGGGGTATCGGAGGCGGGCTTGAGCACGACCGGGCAGCCGGCCGCGAGCGCGGGACCGATCTTGCGCGTCGCCATCGCGGCGGGAAAATTCCACGGCGTCACCAGGACGGCGACGCCCGCCGGTTTGTGATGGACGAAGATGCGCGCACCGGAGGCGGGGGCACGCGAGACTTCACCGATGTTGCGCACCGCCTCCTCCGCGTACCAGCGGAAGAATTCCGCGGCATAGGCGACCTCGCCACGGGAATCCGAAAGCGCCTTGCCGTTTTCAATGGTGATCAGCTTCGCGAGCCGTTCGGCGTCGCGCATGATCAGATCGTAGGATTTGCGCAGGATTTCGGCGCGCTCGCGCGGTTTTTTCCCGGCCCAGCCCGCAAAAGCACCGCTTGCGGCATCCACTGCCGCCTTGGCGTCCTCAACCGTGGCGCTCGCGACCGAGGCAATCTTGTCCTCGGTTGCAGGGTCGAGCACATCGAAGCGCCCGCCGTCGGACGCCTTTCGCCATTTGCCGCCGATCCACAGATCGGTTGGAACGTTGGCCAGAAGATTGTCGTATCGCGAACTCATGGGCGGACCTCAGTTGCAGGTTCTAGCAGGGCGGATCAAATATCGCGGGCTCTCGCGCGATATTTGATCCAGGAACCGGCTAGGAGTCCATCGATTGCCGCACGCGCGCGACGATGCGATCGACCGTCGGCAATGCGATGTCTTCCAGGATATCGGCGGCCGGCAGCGGAATGTGAGGCGTGGTGATCCGCACCGGCGGTCCGTCGAGATCGTAGAATGCTTCATCCGCGACGATGGACACGATCTCCGCACCCCAGCCGCACAGGCGCGGATTCTCCTCGACGGTAAAGAGCCGATGGGTGCGCGCAACCGAGTCGAGGATCGTGCGGGTATCGAGCGGCACCAGGGAGCGCACGTCTACAACCTCGCAGTCGATGCCGCGTTTCGCATTGAGCCGCTCCGCCGCCTCCAGCGCTCGTGGAACCATCAGAGCGAGCGCCAGGATCGTTGCATCTTTGCCCGCTCGCACGATCTTGGCCAGACCGAGCCGATCGACGATCTCGCCGTCCGGCACGTCCGCTTTGATGGGATAGAGCGATTTATGCTCGAAGAAGATCACTGGATCCGGATCGCGTACTGCAGCGGCCAGGAGCCCGATGACATCGCGCGGCGTCGAAGGCGCCACGACTTTGAGGCCGGGAATCATCATCGCCCAGTTCTCGACGCTCTGGGAGTGCTGAGCGCCGAAGCGTGAACCCGCGCCATTCGCCGTGCGCACCACCAGTGGGCACTTGACCTGCCCGTTCGACATATAGCGGCTCTTGCTGATCTCGTTGGCAATGTAGTCGAAGCATACGGCAAAAAAATCGGAGAACATGATTTCGGCGATCGGCTTCAAGCCGGTCATGGCAGCGCCCATGGCGGCGCCGAGAATGGCCTGCTCGGAGATCGGACAATCGCGTACCCGCTTTGCCCCGAACTGCTCGTAAAGACCGACGGTGGTCTTGAAG
>CATPCO010000345.1 GCA_955652925.1 uncultured Xanthobacteraceae bacterium
ATGTCAAATCCCAAGCCTCGCCGAAACACGAGTAATACAATCGCGAACGTGAATAACAAGACTCCCGATGACACGCCGATCATTCCCGTGGCATTAATTACATGGCCGATGATCATATGCTTGTCTGTCATCGCTCTCTCCTTGGACTAAACCAATCGCGCCGACGCAACGATCGAATTGCTGTGGACAGCAGGATACGAAATTGGCAGTAATCACTCAGCTCCTACGGAAGATCGCCAGAGTGTCGGCTTGGGCATCCAAATCGCCGATTTGAGTAATCGGCCATGACGGATATACGGTCGCGACGGCTCACCGCGATACTGGCGGCAGATATCGCTGGCTATAGCGCCCTGATGGACGCGGACGAGGGGCGCGGTAAGCGATCTCAAGGGACATCAGGCGATCGTGCTGCCCATGGTCGGTGAGTTCGGCGGGCGCATCATCGATACCGCAGGAGACGGCATTCTGTCCGAGTTCGCAAGCGCCGTGAGCGCGGTCGAATGCACCTTAGCCATTCAGAAGACCATGGCGGAGCGCAATTCGGCGGTCGAACAAGCCCGTCGCATGATGTTTCGCATTGGTGTCAACGTCGGCGACGTGATCAGCGACGGCGACCGCATTTACGGCGACCGCATCAATGTAGCGGCTCGGTTGGAGGGTATCGCAGAGTCGGGCGGCATCTGTCGCTCCGAGGCTCGCCGCGCGGTGGAATCCAATCCCGGATTTAGCATATCGCACGCTCTGCTGGCGGCGCCGCTCGCCAGAATGGGCCGCATCATGGCGCGAGGCCGGATCGCCCCCGTAAGCGATTCGCGGAACGGGACCTCAGGCAGGAGAATCAGGTGGACGCTCGTCGGCGGACCCGTTGCGCGACCTCAGTGCTTGTCTCTTTCCGGCGGATACCCTAAGTATGGGTCCCCATATTGCCCCTCCCATATCGAAGTTCGATGAAGACGACCGTAGAGATCTCCGATTCGCTTCTGCGCCAAGTTCGCAAGGTTGCTGAACGTGAGGGCGTCACTCTGCGAGCATTGGTGGAACGAGGGCTTCATCGCGTTCTGGCCGAAACCAAACCCGGGAGGCCATTCAAGTTGCGCCGGGTCACTTTTAAAGGGAAAGGCTTACAAGCCGCGCTTCGCGACGCTTCATGGGATAGAATACGGGCGCTGGCCTACGAGGATCGCGGCGGTTGATTGGAGTCGATACCAACATTCTGGTCTACGCACATCGCGAGGATTCGCCGTTTCATAGCGCCGCATTTCGACGAGTGGCGGAACTCGCAGAGGGACGAACGATCTGGGCCATTCCTTGGCCTTGCCTGCACGAATTCCTTGCTATCGTGACGCACCCGCGCATCTATACACCGCCTACTCCGCTTACCCGCGCGCTGGCGCAAGTGGAGGCGTGGCTTGAATCCCCGAGCCTGACGGTTCTGGCCGAATCGGCAGCGCACTGGACGATATTCCGCTCATTCCTTGTTGACGGCCGAGTTGCAGGACCACAGGTCCACGACGCCCGTGTAGCGGCGCTGTGCCGTGAACATGGCGTGCGCGAACTATGGTCAGCCGACCGCGACTTCAGCCGTTTTGCCGGGCTCTCGGTGGTAAACCCGCTGGTTGCTCCATGATGACGCCGCGCCTATTCGATCTCACGGGACGGGTTGCGATGGTCACCGGCGCGTCCAGCGGTCTGGGCGTGCGGTTTGCCGAAGTGCTGGCCGGCGCTGGCGCAACGGTTGCATTGGTGGCGCGCCGCACCGATCGGCTTGCGGCCGTAAAGGCGCGCATCGAGAAAGCGGGGGGCCGCGCGCTCGCTATTCCCGCCGATGTCGTTGACCGCGGCGCCATGCGCAAAGCCTTCGATGAGGCGCAAGCCGCCTTCGGTTGCGTGTCAATCCTGGTCAACAATGCCGGGATTGCGCATTCAACGCGCGCGGTCGAGCTAACAGAAGAAGAGTGGCAGCGGGTTGTTGCCATCAATCTCGACGCCGTATTCTTCTGGTCGCAGGAGGCAGCGCGCCGCATGCTCGCCGCCGGTGAGCACGGCGCCATCATCAACATCGCCTCCGTGCTGGGCTTCGGTGTTGCCAAAGGCACGGCCGCCTATGCTGTTGCCAAGGCAGGCGTAATCCAGCTCACCCGAGCGCTCGGGCTGGAATTGGCTTTCAAGGGAGTGCGCGTCAACGCGATTGCACCGGGGTGGATCGTGACCGATATCAACCGGGACTATCTCACAAGCGAGGCGGGCGCCGCCCTCAAGCGCGAGATCCCGGTGGGCCGTTTCGGCGAGGAACGCGACCTCGATGGCGCTCTGCTTCTGCTCGCTTCGGACGCGGGACGCTTTATGGCCGGAACGACCATCGTTGTGGATGGAGGCCAGATGGTGGCGCTGCGGGGGTCATGAGACGAGGACATCAGCATGGATTTTTCGTTGTCTGGCGAGCTTGAAAGCGTGCGCGTGCGCACCCGCCGGTTCGTGGACGGGCATGTCATGCCGATTGAGGCGGACCGCAGCAATTATGACGAGCACGAAAATATCCGGCTCGACGTCATGCGTGGCCTGCAGGACAAAGCCAGGGCAGAGGGGCTCTGGGCGCCGCAGGCGCCGAAAGAATATGGCGGCATGGCGTTGCCTGTCGTCGGCTGGGCGGTGATGTACGAGGAAGCCAACCGTTCGATCTTCGGCCCGCTTGCGTTCAACTGCGCGCCGCCCGACGACGGCAACATGAATCTGCTCGCGCGTACCGCAACGCCGGCCCAAAAGGAGAAATGGCTCCGTCCCATCGTGGAAGGAAAGGTGCGCTCCGCCTTCGCGATGACCGAGCCCGCCCCGGGCGGCGGGTCGGATCCCGGCATGATCCGCACCCGCGCCGAGCGCACGGGCAGCGGCTGGACGGTCCATGGCCACAAATGGTTCATCACGGGAGCAGGCATCGCCGAGCACTTCATCCTGA
The DNA here is from genome assembly GCA_955652925.1 of uncultured Xanthobacteraceae bacterium. Classification (GTDB taxonomy): domain Bacteria; phylum Pseudomonadota; class Alphaproteobacteria; order Rhizobiales; family Xanthobacteraceae; genus VAZQ01. Next base: position 2,954 of record CATPCO010000345.1, read on the forward strand.
TTGCGCGAACATCGGACGACACGCGGCGTGGGTTGACGGCCTTTCTGTTTCATCGCGATCAGCCGGGCTGGCGTATCCTGCGCCGCATTCCAATCATGGGCCCGGAGGAGCACGGCGGACATTGCGAGCTCGTCTTCGAAGGCCTCGAAATTCCCGACGAGAATGTACTGATGAAAGTTGGGGATGGGCTGCGGGCAACTCAGATCAGGCTCGGACCCGCGCGGCTCACCCACTGCATGCGATGGCTCGGCCTGGCGAAACGTTGCATGGAGATTGCGCAGAGCTATGTGGCGGAACGCGAGGGTTTCGGTATCCGGCTCGCCGACCGCGAAAGCGTGCAAATCAAGCTCGGCCAGGTCGCGCACCAGATTGCGATCGGACGGCTTCTGGTCATGCACGCCGCCTGGAAGCTCGATCAGGGCGACCGCGCGCGCAAGGAAGTCTCCATGGCCAAGGTGCAGGTTGCCGATACCCTGCACCAGGCCGCCGACGTTGCCATTCAGCTCAACGGCGCGCGTGGCTATTCAAAGGACACGATCCTGGAGTGGATTTACCGCTATGCCCGCCAGGCACGCCTGGTGGACGGCGCCTCCGAGGTGCACAACATGGTGCTCGCCCGGTTCATGAAGGACGAGGGCCGCGATTTCTGGAGCTGGAGCGCAGGCAATCGCCTGTGATGCGCCAGGGCGCAGATCTTGCGACCAAGCAGTTTTGCGGCAAGCGCGGACGTCTTTATCCTGACCTGAGCCATGACCATGCACCCGCAAGGCCGGCCCCCGTTTCGCGCCGACCACATCGGAAGCTTGCTGCGTCCGCCAGCCCTGCGGGAAGCTTTCAAGCGCCGCGCTGCCAAGCAGATTGGGGAAGACGAGTTTACGCGTGTTCAGGATGACTGCATCCGCGAGGTCGTGCGTCTGCAGGAATCGCTCGGGCTCCAAGTCGTCACTGACGGGGAGTTCCGGCGCGGCTCGTATTGGGGCCGGTTTGCGCA
>CATPCO010000346.1 GCA_955652925.1 uncultured Xanthobacteraceae bacterium
ACGGCCAAAGCGGTACTTCATCTCAGCTCCCTCATAGGTCATGGGCGGCGTGCGCAGAAAGGAGCCTTCCGGCTCGACCTTCAGAACCGTGAATGATGGGCCGTCCTCTGCCGCAATAGCGGGCAACTGTTGCTCGAGCTCATCGAGAGAGCCGATGGTGCGGGCACGCGCAAATCCCGCTGCCCGCGCGATCGCGGCGTAATCGGTGCGTCCGTCATTCACCACCGGCAGCGCGCCGACGGTCTGGTAGACCCCATTGGCAACCACGAAATGCTTGAGGTTACGCGCCGCCTGGGATGCTTCCGTGAGCAGACAGCCGAGGTTCATGCACAAAGAGCCGTCTGCATTGATCAGCCACACCGTCGCCTGCGGAAGCGACAGCGCAAGGCCCAGTGCAAAGCTTGCTGCAAACCCCATGGCGCCGTGCATGTAGAAGCTGTCTTCGCTTTTGGTCGCGGCCCACCATTCATTGGCCGCCATTCCAAGCGCGCAAACGGCAACGGCATCACCGCGATGACGCGCCAGAACATCGATGGCTTGGCGCGCTCTCACGTTGCGCTCCCCTCCCCTTTGACCAACCGGCGCGTCAGAAACAATATGAATGGGCGCTTCTGCAAGCGGCAGCTTTCAAACGCGTCGGGAATGCTCGCGATCTCCTCGCGCCGATCGACAATATGATAGGGAAAGTCGTAGCTGCGCAGTAGCGGAATGGTGCGCCGGCCCTGCACTTCCTGATAGATGCGATGATCGTCGATCGAGCCACGCAGGCTGACAATGAGGAAAACCGGAATCTGATGACGCAGGTTAAGCGTCGCAAGCTCGCCCGTGCAGGTGAGCAATCCGGTCGCGCCCATGAGCGCGGCGGCGCGGACGCCGCCGAAGAAGGCACCGCTGCAAATTGCAATTGCCTCCGCCTCGCGCGCCACGCGTATGTGGCGTATCTGGTTGTCGGCCGCGATCCGCTCGATCAGCGGAGCAACCCAGTCATCGGGCAGCGAAGCCGCAAGCTTTATGCCGGTTTTCGTCAGCTGTTCGTGAATTTGTGCCGTCACATCCATGGCGTGGCTCAGGGCGCAGCGGCGATCACCTCGACCTCGACCAGGAACTCGGGTCGCGAAAATCCGGAAACAATCATGAGGGTCGATGCCGGCGGCGGATCGCTGATGTAGAGATCGCGCACGCTCATATACCCTTTTAGATGGTCACGTGAGGTGACAAACGCGTTGATCCGGACCACGTCGGCAAATGCAAGGCCAGCCTCCTTGAGCACGGCTTCGATGTTACGGAAACAAAGATGGGACTGCTCCTCGATGGTCGTGGGCACCTGATCATCGGGCGCTACGCCAAGTTGCCCGGAGCAGACCAGAACGCGGCTGCCCGGCGGAATTTCCACCCCGTAGCTGTAACGCGCGAAGGGGGGCCGAATGCCGGCAGGCGTAATGTGCTTCACGGCAATCTGCCTCAAGGTGAATAGGTTATCGAGCCGGCACAGGATGACGGACGCGAGTTTTGCTATACCATGCAGCCGGTCTCGTGTCCCGGACGCGGTACCAGCGCCATTAGCGCGTTTACGGCGTCTTCGACGCGCTATGCGCTGCACCGCGTGATCCGGGACTTTAAGAACACGGTCTGAGGCGATCCCGGGTCTGCAGCCCAACGTGCCGCTGCGCTGCGCCGGGAACCGGAGGTTGGAATGGCGCGCAGCCGCTTCTGGGCAGAGCTCAAGTCGAGCGAATTTGCCGGTCTTGATCCGGACGCAACCGTTGCCGTCCTGCCGGTCGCGGCAATCGAACAGCATGGTCCCCATCTTCCGGTGATGACGGATACCGCCATCGCCGAAGGCATGATCAAGACGGTGCTGGCGCGTCTGCCCGACGATCTCGCCGCGTTGTTCTTGCCGGTGCAAATGATCGGCAAATCGAATGAGCACCTGCGCTCGCCGGGCACCATCAGCTATTCGGCGGAAAACCTCACGCGCATGTGGGTCGAGATCGGCGAAAGCATCCACCGCGCGGGTCTGCGCAAGATGGTTATCGTCAATGCCCACGGCGGCAATACGGAGGTGATCGGGATCGTCGCACGCGACTTGCGCGTGCGCCTCAACATGCTGGTTGCGACCGCCCAGTGGCGCCGTTTCGGGTTGCCGTCAGGCCTCTATTCCGCTTTCGATTGCACGCATGGCATACACGCCGGCGACATCGAGACCTCACTGATGCTGCATTTCCGTCCCGATCTCGTGGATATGGCAAAGGCGAAGCTGTTTGCGTCCAAAGCCGCCGAGATGGAAAAGGATTACACCCATCTGCGGCCGGTGGGCACGCACGGATTCGGCTGGATTGCGCAGGACCTCAATCCCGATGGCGCTGTCGGCGATGCCTCGATTGCAACGGCCGAGAAGGGCCGGCTGACCGCACAATATCAGGCGGATGCATTCATTGCATTCCTGCGTGATGTGGCACGGTTTCCACTTGATGAGTTGGCATAGGTCGCCCGATGCTCGATCTTGGCACGAGCTTTGTTGCGAGCGTTGCGCGCGATCCCGAGGCGCTCGCGATCGTCGACGGCGACGTGCGCCTCTCCTATCTCGACTGGTATCGCAAAATCTCGGCGCTGGTCGCCGGCTTCGATGAGCTTGGCCTTGCTTGCGGGGACCACATCGTGACGGCGCTGCAGAACAACTGGCAGGCCGCCACCATCCACTGGGCCTGTCAATTCGCGGGGATCATCATCACGCCGTTCAACTGGCGCGCTACATCCGACGAGCTCGATTTCTGCCTTGCTGATGCCGAGGCCAAGACGATTTTTTTTGAGGCCATCTCAGCCAAAGCCGTGGCTGGCTCGCGCGAGGCGCAGACGCGCCCGCGCATTTCGATCGGTCTGGCGGGGAGCGATGCGCCGAAATTCGAATCTCTCAGCGATGGCCAAGCGGCGGATGCAAAGCCCCGGGTCGCAGCCGACGCGTGGTCCGTCATGCTCTATACGTCAGGTACGACCGGGCGGCCCAAGGGCGTCCCCCGCCGGCAGGGCGCCGAACGCGCAGCGGCGCTCGCCCACGTGGCGCAAAATCTCTACGCGCGCCACGAGCGCACGCTTGGGGTCATGCCGCTTTATCACACCATGGGCGTGCGTTCCCTCCTGGCCATGTCGCTGATCGGCGGCGCCTTTGTGTGCCTGCCTCGGTTCGATGCTGCACGCGCGCTGCAACTGATAGCAGCCGAGAAGATCACGAATCTCTATCTCGTGCCTACGCTTTATCA
>CATPCO010000347.1 GCA_955652925.1 uncultured Xanthobacteraceae bacterium
CGCTTGGTGTCGTGTGTCGCGGTCGCAGTAAGCCCGTCCGGCGATTTGCCCGCTCGCTCCTCCATGCATTCGTGGAACTCGGCGACTGACAGCACTCCTGCGCCAGGATTTCCTCCCACTTCGTTCAGAGCCAGCAGGCGGTGATAGCGATAAAATGCAGTGTCCTCGAGCGACTTGGCCATCATCGGACCGGTGAATTGCTGTACCTTGAATGCAAATTGCCGGTCGCGGGCAATGCTGTATCCCGTACGCCCCGAAGAGATCAGATCCAAAGTGAGGGCGTCGCGCAGAAAATCAAAAATGCCTGCGTCCGGACCAAACCAGTCTGCACGCGCCTGCGTGATCGCCCGGTTGATGATCGCGCGATCGCCGCGCGAGGGGCCTGACGGAGTGATGTACGTTCGGTAAATCGGGAAATGCAGCACGAACAGTTCAAGTGCTGCCCGCAACCGATCCGTGCCATAATCACGGGTGCTGAAGTGCCCGGCCGCGATGCGCGCCAGGAGGCGCGACAATACTGTGAACTCGCTTGCCAGGATATTGGCAATCACGCGGCGCTTGGCTTCGATCAGTATCTCATGAAAGCTGCGATGCTCTCCCGTAAACTCGCGCCAGGCTTGATCCAGCGTCGTAAGACCGCCTTCGTCAATCAGCAGACGCGAAATGGTGTTGAGCCACTCATAGCCGGTGCTGCCGCAAACGCCGGTAAAGCGGGGCAGGCGCGCGCTCTCCCCGAGGATCTTCTCAACCACGAGGTAAAACGGCTCCCTTCCGGCAGGCTTCTCGACCTCAATGAGATGGTGCAAGCGCCGGAAATATTGATGCGGATCGCGCAACCCGTCCATATGATCTATTCGCAGCCCCTGTAGCCAACCACTGGCAATCAATCTTCGAACGAGACGATGAACGGCTTCGAACGTGCTTGCGTCTTCCATCCGCAAGCCGGCAAGATCGTTGATATCAAAGAAGCGGCGGTAATTGATTTCGCTCAACGCCAGCCGCCAATACGCGACCCGATAATGCTGGCGCTCGAGCAAATAGTGGAGCGCAAGCAGCGCCGCGGATTCTCGCGATGGATCGTAGGCACACAGCCCGCGCTGAACAATCTCTTCGGCGCCGGGAATGCCGGCAAGCTCGGCCTTGAAAGCGGCGGACTGCTGCCGCGGCGGATTGTGCGGGCCACGGTACCCCGCCGCAAACTCCAGCAGCTGGCGGCCCGCCGGCTCTGTGCTTGCGCCCGCCTGTGCTACAACTTTCTGCAAGATTTCGCTGTAGCGGGCAGGTCCGATCGGCAGCTTGTGCTCGTAATACCAGGCCGCGAAACTGCCTTCACGCGCGTCGTAGCGCAGCACGATCTCGCCGCTTTGTAAGGCCTCTCCGTATGGCCGGCCAAGAATGGGAACGAGAACGCCACCGCGGGGATGCCCTTGCAGACCTTTCCAATCGATATCGAACGAGGCTGCAAAGGGAGACTTTGGCCCGAATTCCAGCACATCCAGCCACCACGGATTATCCGCGTAGTTAACCCCCATGTGATTGGGCACGAGATCGAGAATGAGGCCCATGTCGAATTCGACCAGTGCGCGGTGCAATTGATTGAGACCGGCCTCGCCACCGAGCTCGGGGTCTACAGCATTGTGATCGACCACGTCATAGCCATGCGTGCTCCCCGCCCGTGACTTGAGGAAAGGCGAGGCATAGACGTGACTGATGCCGAGGGAGCTTAGATAGGGCACAAGCTTGGCTGCTTGCGCAAACCCGAAGCTTGCCGTCAATTGCAGCCGATAGGTTGCGATCGGAATCGCGCGTGGCATCAGCTCTCTCCGATGCTCCAGAACACGGCCCAGGGGGAGAGCTGTTTCCCGGGGGTGCTGCCCCACAGCGGTCGTCCCCATTGCAACGGAGCAGGACACTGGGCAACCTCACCTGAAAGATTGACCAGCAGAACAAGATCTTTGTTTCCGGCAAGCGGCCAGCTCACGTGCAGAACTGATCCGTGGCGGCGCGCTGATCCAAATTTCACTTGCGCGAATTCCGGGGCGAGATCGCGGCGGCGAATGCCCAGGAGTTCCCGTACGAGCGCAAGGCGCTTGGCGCCGTTTGGCGTGGAGCGAGTGTCCCAATCGAGAGCGGCGGAACGAAAAGTTTGCTCGGACAGAGGATCAGGAATCCGCTCGCCGAATTGAGCATAGGCCGCTTTAAACTCCGAGCGCCGTCCATTGCGAACGGCTTCGGCGAGCGAGCCATGAAAATCGCAGAAGAAGGGGAAGGGACGGGTCGACCCCCACTCCTCGCCCATGAACATGAGTGCAGGCATCGGAGCAAGCAGCATCATCGCGAGCGCGGCGGCGAGCGCCGCTTCGTCTGCGAGCGTGGTGATGCGATCGCCCAACGGCCGGTTCCCGATCTGATCATGGTTCTGCAGGAAGTCCACAAACGACAATGGTGAATTGCGTACTGAAATTTCGCCGCGAGCGCGGCCTCCCCGATGCACGGATGGGTCATCCTGATAGGCAAAACCCGAGCTCAGGATGCGGGCAAGATGAGCCGACGGATCGGGGTTGTAGTCTTGGTAGTATCCGTGGTGTTCGCGGGTCAGCAGAACATGCCAGGCGTGGTGATAGTCATCATTCCATTGTGCCCGGTATTTTCCTCGCGGCGGATCCGTTTCCGGGTCGAGCAAGCTTGCACGATTATCATCGTTTTCCAGCACGAGATGAATCATGCGGCCGGTCTCAGCGGCAAAGCGGCCGACCGCCGCGCTGATCTCAAGCAGGATCGAAGGCTCTCCAGGCTCGACGATCGCATGGATTGCGTCGAGCCGCAGACCGTCGAAGCGATAATGCTCGACCCAATGCAGCGCATTCTGGATCGCAAAGGCGCGGACCTGCTCGATCCGATAATCAATCGCGCTGCCCCAAGGGGTGTGAGCAGCCGCGAAGAAGGCCGGCGAGTAAACGCCAAGATAATTTCCTTCCGGGCCAAAGTGATTGTAGACGACGTCAAGGAAGACCATCAGCCCGCGCGCGTGCGCTGCATCGATCAGAGATTTTAGATCATCGGGCCGGCCGTAGCTGCTATCCGGTGCGAAGAGGAATACGCCGTCGTAGCCCCAGTTGCGCCGGCCGGCGAAGTCCGCGATCGGCATCAACTCGATCGCGGTAAAGCCGGTTTGCGCGACATGATCGAGCTTGTCGATGACCGAGCGAAAGGTTCCTTCCGGGGTGAAAGTTCCAACATGCAGTTCGAGGATTACGGCCTCGTGCCATGGCCGCCCGTGCCAGCGCACATTTTCCCATTCGAATTGTTGATGGTCGACGACTTCGCTTGGCCCTGCGACATCTTCCGGCTGAAAGTGAGAGGCAGGGTCCGGTACTGCAGTCTCGCCGTTGATCAAATATTTGTATCGCGTCCCGGCACCCGCATCCGGAACATTGACTGCAAACCATCCGCCGGGAAGCGCGGTCATGGCACAGGCGCGATCAAGCATTACCTCAACCCGCTTCGCCGCGGGGGCCCATAACCGAAAAGTGACACCGTTGCTGCTGAGGTGCGGGCCGAAGCGCGCGCCTTGCGTCATGCCGACCCCGAGAAGGCGAGGACCGATCGGGGCATGGCCTTGAGTTGTGACCCGGACGCGAATTCCTCGCCGGCGGGGACATGGGCTGCCGTGTCCAGGAGCGCCATCCAACGACGGTACGCATCCGACTGAGGCAACGTGAACGGGATTGTTTCTACGGCCGCATTGAGAACGATGTAGAGGGACGACTGCCCCTCCACGGCTGGGGCGAGGACGTAAGAGAGAAAGCGGCCTTCAGGAAAATTCCAATCCGCTTCCGTCATTTCGGTCGCGCGGGGCGTGAGCCAGAGCACGCCGAAGGAGCCGTCAGCGCGCCGCCCTTCGACCCAGCGGCGCGGACACAGCTGGGCAAAGCGCCGTCGCAAGGCCGTAAGCTCTCCTATCAAATCGATGTTGTCATCCGCGTGGTGCAAGCCGGTCCAGTCGATCCAGCCGGTCGGATTGTCCTGGCAATAAGCATTGTTGTTGCCGTTCTGGCTGTTTCCCACTTCATCGCCGGCCAAGAGCAGTGGCACGCCCTGCGCCAACATGAGACTCGACAATAGATTGCGCCGCAATCGGCGGCGCAGTTTCAGAATATCAGGATCGTTCGTCGGGCCTTCGACGCCGCAATTCGTGCTGTAATTCTCGTCGGAGCCGTCACGATTGTGCTCGCCGTTGGCCTCGTTGTGCTTGTGCTGATAGCTCGTGAGATCCGCAAGCGTGAACCCATCGTGCACCGTCACGTGATTGATGCTGGAGCGGGGGGCGCGGCCGTCGTGATCGAAGAGGTCGGCGGAGGCGGTCATGCGCCGGCCGAGTTCGCCAATGAGATTGCCTTCGCCCGCCCAATAGCGCCGCAGCGTGCGCCGAAAATGATCGTTCCATTCCGACCAGCCGGGAGGAAACGCACCCACGCGATAGCCGTCGGGACCGATATCCCAGGGCTCTGCAATGAGCTTCACGCCCGCGAGGACCGGATCCTGCCGGATTGCAGCAAAGAAAGGCGCCCTGGCGTCGAAGCCGGCCGCGCCGCGCCCAAGGGTGCTGGCGAGATCGAACCTGAATCCGTCGACGTGGCAGACCTCGACCCAGTAGCGAAGCGAATCCATGGCCATCTGAAGGACGCGCGGATGAGTGAGGTTGAGCGCGTTACCGCAGCCGGTGAAGTCATCGTAGTAGCGGGGCTGGTTCGGCTGCAGCCAGTAATATGAAGTGTTGTCGATACCGCGAAAACTCAGCGTCGGGCCAAGGTGGTTGCCCTCGGCGGTGTGGTTGTAGACGACGTCGAGTATGACCTCGATGCCGGCATCGTGCAGGCGGGAAACCGTCGAGCGAAAAGCATCGAGCGGCGGGTCAAGCGCGTAGCGCGCTTCGGGCGCGAAAAAGCCGATGCTGTTGTAGCCCCAGAAATTGCTCAAACCGCGCTCGACGAGGTGGCGGTCATCGACGAAGGAATGAATGGGCAGCAGTTCGATGGCTGTCACGCCCAAGCGCTTGAGATGCTCGATGATGCTTGGCGCCGCGAGGCCGCGGAACGTGCCACGCCAGCCCGGCGGTACGTCCTCGCGCAGCGCGGTGAGCCCCTTCACATGCGCTTCGTAGATGATGGTCTCCTCCCATGGAATCGAAGGTCTGCGTTCCTCGCCCCAGGTGAAGGCCTCATCGATCACGACCGCCTTGGGCATGCCGCGGGCATTGTCTCGCCGATCGAAGGAGAGATCGGCGCGCGGGCTGCCCGCGCGGTAACCGAAATGCGCGTCACTCCAGACCAGACGGCCCGCAATCCATTTGGCATAAGGGTCGATCAGCAGCTTGTGCGCATTGAAGCGCAAGCCGCGCTCGGGCTCATAGGGACCGTAAACCCGATACCCATAGAGCTGCCCCGGGACGACATCATTGAGATAGCCGTGCCAAACGTCTTCGGTCCGCTCAGGCAAAACGACGCGCTCGACCTCGCGGCGGCCCTGGCGATCGAACAGACACAGCTCGACTTTGCGGGCGTTGGCGGAGAACAGCGCAAAATTTGTCCCCCGCCCATCCCACGTCGCTCCTAAGGGATGCGGCCGCCCCGCGGTGAGCCGCACGCTACGACTCGGGGACGAGAAAAATTGCAGCAAGGGGCGGAATAACAAGGCTGACCTCTGGAATCATGCCCTCGTCCAACGTCCGGACGGCCCCGGCGTTCCCCACATTGCTGCCGCCGTAGAGCTCGGAATCCGTGTTGAGAACTTCACGCCAGGTCCCCGAAAACGGCACGCTGATCCGGTAGTCGCGATAGACTTCGGGAGTGAAATTGACCACGACCAGGCAGCGAGCGCCCGTGTCGCGCCCTTTGCGCAACCAGGCAAACACGCCGCGATCGGCGTCGTGCGTCACCAGCCACTCGAATCCAGCTGCTTCGCAATCGAGCTCGTGCAGCGCCGGCGTTGCGCGATAGAGACGATTGAGGTCCTTGACCAGGTTTTGGATGCCTGCATGCCTGGGTTGGTCAAGCAAATGCCAATCCAAAGAGTGATCATGCTGCCACTCGTTTTGCTGACCGAATTCGTTACCCATAAACAGGAGCTTCTTGCCGGGATGGCCATACATGAAGCCGTAGTAGGCGCGCAGATTGGCAAAACGCTGC
>CATPCO010000348.1 GCA_955652925.1 uncultured Xanthobacteraceae bacterium
CTATTGTCGCTGCTGGTAGCGGCGATGGTCACCGGAGCTGGTCTGAGCGTCGCCGTCTACTGGGCCAATCGATGGAGCGCCATGATCGGCGGCGGCATCGTTGGGGCCGGGATCGCCTGCATGCATTATCTCGGCATGTGGGCGCTTGAAGTACCAGGCCGGGTGACCTGGTCGCTCGATCTGGTCGGCGTCTCTATCGCGCTCGGCATGCTGTTCGGAATGGCAGCGCTCGCCATGACAGTCCGCCGTGAAGACATGCGCGGCACCGTGGCAGCCGCGCTGCTGCTTACGCTTGCGATCGTATCCCATCATTTCACCGCCATGGGCGCGGTTGAAATGATCCCGGATCCGACCCGCATGATTGCGCCCTATTCGCTGTCGCCCACCGCGCTTGCCATCGCGGTTGCTGCTGCCGCGGTTACTGTTCTCGGAATGAGTCTGATCGGTGCCATCGCCGACCGCCGTCTGGCGGCGCGCACCACCGAATTCGATCAGCAGATCGGGGAGCTTGCGCGTGACCGCCAGCGCATCATCCAGCAGTCGAAGGAAGAGCTTGCCCGCCTCAACCGCGATCTGGAGCGGCTGGTCGACGAGCGCACCGCTGACCTGCAGGCAACTCGTTCGCTGCTCGAAGCGACGCTGCAAAACGTGAACCAGGGCATCCTGATGATCGGCTCCGATCAACGGGTCGCGGTCTGCAATCGCCGCGCCATGGAGCTGCTCGATTTGCCGGCCGAAATGATGGCCGAATGTCCGCCCTGGCAGGGCGTGATCGACTACATGCGGCGCAAGGGCGACGATCTCGATCGCGATCCACTTGGTGCGGCGGCCGAGGGGCTGCACAATTATCAATGCCGGCGGCCGAACGGCATGGTTCTTGACGTGCGCAGCGTTCCACTCTCAACCGGCGGCACGGTGCGAACGTTCACCGACATTACAGAGCTGCTGTCGAGAGAGCGGCTGTCCGCGCTCGGTCAGCTTACCGCGACGGTCGCGCATGAATTGCGCAATCCACTCAGCGCAATCCGCACCACGCTGCCAGTCGTGCGCGAGATGGCGCTCGCCGCAGGCGCCGTGCTCGAGCGCCCGCTCGGGCGCATCGAGCGCAGCATCGCCCGCTGCAATCAGCTGGTCACCGGGCTGCTTGATTACACGCGTCCCGCGGTCCTGAACTCAAAGCCGACCGATATCGATGCATGGCTCGACGCTGTCCTCGACGAGCAGACCATGCCCTCCGGAATCCTGCTCGAACGCGATTTGAACGCGCCGGCTTGCGTGGTCGATGTCGATCCCGACCGCTTCCGGCGCGTAATCATCAACCTCATCGATAATGCCAGTCAGGCCATCGAGCAGAGCCCGGCATGTGCCGGCGGCGAACGCAGAATCTCGGTACGCACAAGGCTTTCCGGCCAGCTCGAAATCATCATCGCGGACAGCGGGCCGGGCATCGCACCCGACATCCTGCCGCGCATCTTCGAGCCGCTGTTCAGCACGAAGAATTTCGGCACCGGACTAGGCCTTCCGACCGTCAAGCAGCTCCTCGATCAGCACAACGGCACGATAGCGATCGACAGCCGTCCCGGTCATGGCACGGTGGTTTGCATCGGCCTGCCGTTCTCCAGCGCACAGAGTATGGCAGCATGAGCGAGCGCGTTCTCATTGTTGATGACGACAAGGACCACGCAGAGAGCATCGCCGATCTTCTGCAGCTGCGTGGATTCGAGGTCGAGGTGGCTTACAGCGGCGAACAGGCCCTGCAACTATTTCAAAAGGCCCCGTTCGACGTCTCGATCATGGACGTGAAATTACCCGGCATGAACGGCGTTGACGCCTTCTTCGAATTCCGCAAAGTGCGGCCGCAAGCCCAGGTCATCATGATGACGGGCCTGAGCGTGGAGCAGCTCATCGCGAGCGCGGTCGCCAACGGAGCGGCGGGCGTTCTGCACAAGCCCTTTGCCATGAGCGATCTGATGAACGCGCTCAACGCGGCACGCCCTGGCGGGCTCGTTCTGGCGGGCGGACCGGATCAGACCTTCGCCCAGACCGCCGCCGATTTTTTGGCAGAGACCGGCTATCGGCCTGGGCTCGCGCGCAACGGGGAGGAGAGTGTGCGCGCCGCGCTCTCGCAGGGAGCCGATTGTCTGATCCTCGATCTCGGAATTCCGATCCTGTCGGGCCTGGAAATTCACATGAAGCTGCGCAGGGAAGGCTGCCCGATTCCAAAAGTGCTGGTAAGCAGCTGCGACCCTGAAAATCCGGAGCAGCTGGCGCGCGAGCAAATCCTCATCAAACCGTTTGATCCCGTACTTCTTGTCGATGCAGTGAGAACCGCGTTGGAGCCTGGTCATGCTCGAGCTGCATAGCCGCGAGCACGCAGGCAAGCGTCGAGTTCTCATCGTCGACGACGATGTGGATTTTGCCGCCTCGCTTACCGATCTGCTGGAGCTGCGCGGCTATGTCACCGCCGCCGCCCATAGCTCTGATCATGCAATCGCAGTGATACTGGAGTTTCACCCCGCGGTCGCGATGATCGATATCCGGCTCGGCCGCGAATGTGGCGTGGATGTGCTTCCGCGCCTGCTGGCGCAGCAGCCCGAGCTGATCTGCATCATGATCACCGCTCATGCCGATATGCAGACCGCCGTTTCTGCGCTGCGGCTCGGCGCCTACGATTACTACGAAAAATCGCTCGATCCGGCGGAGCTCTACGCAATTCTCGATCGTGCATTCGAGAAACGTGATCTGCTGCGCCAGACCAGGGAGAGCCAGGAGCGGCTGCGGGAGCAAAAGCTTCAGCTCGATACCGCCTTGAACAACATGTCGCAGGGGCTCTGCATGTTTGATGCGGCCGGCCGCCTGGTTGTCTGCAATGCGCGCTATCGCGAGATATTCAGCCTGTCTTCGGACATGGCCAAACCCGGTACCACACTCCTTGATCTTCTCAATCACCGTAAGGCAACCGGCACATTCGTGAATGATCCCGAGCAATATTGTCGGGATGTGCTGGCCAGCATCGCCCAAGGCAAGACCGCGAGCTATGTCATGGAGGCGAGCGCGGGTCGCGAGATATTTGTCGTAAACAGCCCGATGGAGCATGGCGGATGGGTGGCAACCCACGAGGACATCAGCGAGCGGCGCCGGATCGAAAGACAGATCGAGCACATGGCGCTGCACGATGCGCTCACCGACCTGCCAAACCGCGTACTGCTGCACGACCGTCTTGAGCATTCGGTGGCATGTGCCCGGCGCGGAGAGCAGATGGCGCTGCTCTACCTCGATCTTGACCAATTCAAGAGCGTCAACGACACGCTCGGGCATTCGATCGGCGATCAGTTGTTGAAAGCCGTCGGAGATCGGCTGCGCGGCTGCATCAGAGAGATTGACACGGTCGCGCGCATCGGGGGTGATGAATTTGCAATCATACAGACCGCGACGAAAGATCCGACAGATGCTGCGGCGCTCGCGCGGCGCGTACGCGAGGCAATTGCGGCGCCGTACGAGCTCGCCGGCCACCAGATTGTGGTGGATACGAGCATCGGCATCGCCATTGCCCCGGACGACGGGTGCGACCCCGACCAGCTGCTCAAAAGCGCCGATATGGCGCTCTACGGTGCCAAGGCGGACGGCCGCGCCACCTATCGCTTTTTCGAACCGGCAATGGATGCGCGCGTGAAGGCACGCCGGCTGCTCGAGCACGATCTGCGCAAGGCGCTCCGCAACGGCGAATTCGAGGCTTATTACCAGCCCATCCTCGATGCCGATAGCAAAGACATCAAAGGGGTCGAAGCGTTGCTGCGCTGGAACCATCCGCAGCGCGGGCTCGTGTTGCCGAACGACTTCATCCCGGTTGCCGAGGAGGTCGGCCTCATCAACCAGATCGGCGATTGGATCCTGCGAACCGCTTGTCTCCAGGTTGCGCAATGGCCGATTGCCGTCAACGTTGCGGTAAACCTTTCTCCCTTGCAGCTGCGCTGCAGCAACCTGATTCAGACCGTGGTCAACGCGCTCGCCGCATCTGGGCTCCCGGCCGAACGCCTGGAGCTGGAAATCACCGAGGCCGTTCTCATGCAGGAAACGGAAAGAACGGTGGCGACGCTGCATCAGCTGCGCGCGCTCGGCGTGCGCATTGCCATGGATGATTTTGGCACCGGCTACTCGTCGCTCAGCTACTTGCGCAAATTCCCCTTCGACAAGATCAAGATCGACCGCTGCTTTATCAGTGGCTTGTCAGACAACAACGATTCGGTCGCCATCGTACAAG
>CATPCO010000349.1 GCA_955652925.1 uncultured Xanthobacteraceae bacterium
GTGCAACGCATCAGAAGCGAAAGCGGTTCCGTATCGATCAGAGCCGATCCGGGGAGGCCGTGCCGTCCTACTGCACGTTCTGTCCACGCAGCGACAGATTGGGTAGCGAGTCTCCGAAAGCAGTGCCTTTGCGGCCGGCCGCGAGCCCGAACTCGTACAGTGCCTGCATGTATTTGCCATCGAACGGCCCGCGCGACGGATAAATGAAGGACGGGTCGACATGGGCGATGCGCAGCGCGATGCCGTGGCGCTGTGCGCCCGCATAAACCAAGGCGACCTCGGAACGCAGCGCCGACGTGAGCGCAACCCCAATCGAGCGACCGAGCACGCCCGGGATATTGTGGTCCGGCATCTTGAATTCAGGGTCGAGCTTTGAATTCACGATGACGTAAAGCTGAGTGAACGGTGGCCCTGCTGGGAAGCTTGCCGAAAGCATCGATTCCGGAAGCGCGAAGAAGGGTGTGGTCAGTGTTCCATCCCCATGAATTTCGACAAACCGTTTCCCATTCGAATCCACCTCGATCCTCACGGGGGAAAAGAAACCAGGAATGCTGGACGACGCGAGCAGCACATCGCGGAACAGCTTGAGGCTCTTGTCGTCGCCCCGCGCGGCGATGGCACCCATGTTCCAGATCACGCGGCGTCCGGCATCGAGATTGGTCGTCGCGACGAACAACCTCCGTCCGCGCGCGTGCTCAGCGGCGATCTCCGCCAACAGGTTCGGACTTATCTGCTGCTCGATTTGACGCCTGAGCGGCCAATAGTCGAATAAACTATCTGAGGTCTGGCGGTCCTCGAAAATGTCCGCGGCCGAGATCGTGGTGAAATTCTTGCGGATGTCATCATCGTGGCGCGGGCCGAGGAAAGCAAACGGTGCAAT
Organism: uncultured Xanthobacteraceae bacterium; assembly: GCA_955652925.1. Classification (GTDB taxonomy): domain Bacteria; phylum Pseudomonadota; class Alphaproteobacteria; order Rhizobiales; family Xanthobacteraceae; genus VAZQ01. The sequence continues at coordinate 881 of CATPCO010000349.1, forward strand.
GAGTGCGCCGATGCTCGATCCTGTCACTGCCGCAAATTCGGGGCGGCTCCCCGCCTCCGTCCACCCGGCGAGCACGCCTGCGCCATAGGCGCCGTCCGCGCCCCCGCCGGAAATTGCCAGCCAAGGCCCGCTTGCCTGTGGCAACAGGCGAGCAAAGTCCGTTGCTGAATCACCCCATGCCCGCGCGTCGGCGATGCCGGGTATTGCGGCGGCTTCATCCTCCTCGGCCGAGAACGGGGTGCGCTCCTGCTCCTCGTTTTTTGTCTCCTTCGGCGCCGGCTTTTTTTTCGCAGCTCTTTTTTTGACGACGGTGACCTGCTGTGCCAAAGCCCATTCCACTGGAGGAGCGAGCGCCAACAGAGCACAAGCCGCCACCGCGAGCACGGGCAGCCTGGAAAAATGCGCCATTTCACCTCCGATCATTCCGGCGCCCAATGCGACGCGAATCCAGCATTTGTGGGGCAGCGCCTGCGCGCCCGGCAACGGTTGTGACTGCCGATCGTTTTGTTCATGATGGCGCACGCGACGGGATCACCACGGCAGACCCATCCGCGAGCGACCGGCCGGCCGCAAGGCTCGTCGTTGAAGATCGGACCGTATGATGGGCAGAGTGGTCGTGAACTGTGTTGATTTCAAAGCTCGGCTTCGTCAATTGCCGACCGGCATCGGCCTCGCGCTTGCGATCGCGCTTGGCCTAGCAACCCGGGCGCAAGCAAACGACTATCCCGGCCACCCGGTCAAAATCATCGTGCCGTTCCCGGCCGGCGGCACCGCCGACGTCATGCCGCGCATCTTCGCCGATTGGCTTTCCAGCAAATGGGGACATCCCGTAATCATCGAGAACCGCAGTGGCGCGGGCGGCAATGTCGGCGCTGAAGCGGTCGCCAAGGCTGAGCCCGACGGTTATACGCTTCTTGCCGCGCCGCCGCCCCCATTGGTGATCAATCAAAATCTCTATCCGAAGCTCGGTTTCGATCCATCCCAGTTCTCTCCCATCATTGTGTTGGGCCGCGTGCCGAACGCGCTGGTGGTCAACCCGAAACTGTCGGCGAACAGCGTTGCCGACCTGATTGCCGCGGCGAAGACTGATCCCGGCAAGCTGACATGCGCGACCCAGGGCAATGGAACGACCTCCCATCTGACATCGGAGATGTTTCAGATGATGGCGAAGGTCAAATTTCAGCAGGTGCCCTATCGCGGGTCGGCCCCCGCCCTGACCGACCTCGTGGCGGGCAGTGTCGATTTGATGTTTGACAATCTCGGCGTGGCGCTGCCGCTGGTGAAAGGCGGGCACCTCAAGCTGCTGGCGGTGGCCTCGGCCCAGCCGATCGCTACGCTTGCCGGTGTGCCCACCATCGCGCAGACGCTGCCCGGGTTCGAATCCGTGACGTGGTTCGGCCTGGTCGCGCCTCCAAGCACGCCGAAAGAGATCGTTGAGAAAATAAACGCTGATATCAGTGAGGCATTACACCAGCCGGACATTCTTGCGCGGCTTGTCCAGCTTTCGGCGCAGCCGGTCGGGGGAACGGTCGAGGAAACGGCTGCCTATATGCGCGCAGAGGTCGAACGCTGGCACGCCGTCATCAAGGCTGCCAATGTGAGGCTCGAGTGACGAATCGCACGCGAGGAATCGGATGAGAAGCGCGCGCAACGTGCGGCACTGGCCGGCGGAGGGACTGACCCGGGTGCCCTACTGGGTCTATTGCGACAGCGATCTCGTCGAGCAGGAGCAGGAGCGCATCTTTGCGGGCGCGACATGGAGCTTTCTTTGTCTTGCAGCCGATCTGCCCGCTCCGAACACCTATTGCCGCTCCAATCTCGGGGCGATGCCCGTGGTTGTGACCCGTGATCAGGCGGGGGATCTGCATGCGTTCGAGAATCGCTGCGCGCATCGCGGATCTCTGTTGGTGCTGAGTGAAAAGGGGGAAGCGCGCGACATCACCTGTGTCTACCACAACTGGTGCTACGATCTCGCCGGAAACCTCACCGCAGTGGCTTTTCGCAAGGGCTTGGGCGGCAAGGGAGGCATGCCTGCCGAATGCCGCCCGGAGGCTCACGGCCCGCGCAAGCTGCGCCTGCAAGCTCTTTGCGGTCTCGTGTTCGGTACGCTATCGGCTCAGACACCCCCGCTCGAGCGGTATCTGGGCCCTGACATTCTCGCGCGCATAAAGCGCGTCATGCGAGCGCCGGTGAAGCTGCTCGGCAGCTATTCACAAATGCTGCCGAGCAACTGGAAGCTGTACATGGAGAATGTGAAGGACAGCTATCACGCAAGTCTGTTGCACACCTTCTTCACCACCTTTCGCCTCAACCGGCTATCCCAGAAAGGCGCCATCGTCGTGAGCGAATGCGGCGGCCATCACGTGAGCTATTCGCTCGCAGCCGACAGTGGCGGAAAAGAATATGAGCAGGCCGGCATGCGTTCCGCCCAGCAAGGATTCGGCCTGGAAGATCCGACGCTGCTGGACTCGGTTGATGAATTCGGGGACGGCATTGGGCTGCAAATTCTTTCCGTGTTCCCGAATTTCGTTCTGCAGCAGACGCGCAACAGTCTCGCTGTCCGGCGGCTAGTGCCGCAGGGCTTGCAAAAATCCGAGCTGGTGTGGACCTGCTTCGGGTTCACGCTCGATGATGAGGAAATGACCGAGCGCCGCCTGCGGCAAGCAAATCTGATTGGGCCGGCTGGCTACATTTCCATGGAGGACGGCGCCGCGCCCTCCTTCGTGCAGCGCGCCGTTGCGACGGCTCCCGATCTAGTCTCGGTGGTCGAAATGGGAGGCGCGGACACCACCTCGCAGGACAATCGGGTCACGGAAGCGGCGGTACGCGGCTTCTGGAAAAGCTATCGCGAGCACATGCAACTTTGAAACTTTGCAGCCTGAACCTGGGTTTGTGAACGGCGCCCCCAGCACGCCTTGCAAACATGAACATCGATCTGCAGCTCAGGGTCCAGAACCTTAATGCGCGGTACGTCGAGACAATTGACGAAAACAAGTTGGAGCTCTGGCCGGACTTGTTCACGGCCGAAGGCTGCTATCGCGTAACCACAGCAGACAATTTTGAACGGGGTCTACCGCTAGCGCTGATCTATGCGAGCTCGCGCGCCATGCTGCGCGACCGGGTTCGCTCGCTGCGCGAGGCGAATGTCTATGAGGCGCAACGTTACCGTCACGTTATCGGCCCTGCGCTCATCGGCGCCGAGCGCGACGGGCAAGTACAGGCGCAGACGAGCTTCATGGTGGCGCGCATCATGCATACCGGCGAGGTGACACTGTTTGCGACGGGATGCTACCGCGACCGCGTGGTCTTGGGTGCGTCCGGCGCCGAGGCGCGCTTCGCCGAGAAAATCGTGATCCTCGACAGCCGCTTGATCGATACGCTGCTTGCGATCCCGCTGTAGCGTGCTTTCGAGCTGATGCCCGTCTCTTCGCTTTCCTCCTCGCAGGGCCTGATCCAGCAACGCTCGTTCGTGCTGTTCTGGTGCGCCCGCACCTTCAGCAACGGAGCGTTCATGATGCAGGGCGTTGCGATCGCCTGGCAGATTTACGATCGCACCAATGATCCGCTCGATCTCGGGCTTGTCGGTCTCGTTCAGTTCTTTCCGCTTGTGCTTCTGTCGGTGGTGATCGGTCAGGTGGCAGACCGGTTCGACCGGCGCGTCATTGCTGCGATTTGTCAGCTCGCGAAAGCGCTTACGGCGCTCGCGCTTGCTCTCGGCAGCGCAAAAGGGTGGCTCAGCCGCGACAGCATGCTGATCATCCTGTTCCTCTCAGCGAGCGCGCGAGCGTTCGAGATGCCTGCAATGCAGGGTTTGCTGCCCGCGCTTGTTCCCATCACGCTGCTGCCGCGCGCCATCGCTGCCTCTGCAAGCGCGCAGCAGACCGCGGTGATATGCGGCCCGTCCATTGGCGGCCTGCTCTACGCGTTTGGGCCCGCGGCGGTTTACATCACCTGCACGGTCATTTTCATCGCCGCGACCGTTCTGATCAGCCTGACCCATACCCGTGCGCGAAGCAGAGAGCATAAGCCGTTCAACGCCGAAACCTTGTTTGCGGGTTTCGCCTATATCTGGAGTCGGCCCGTGCTCCTGGGGGCGATCTCGCTCGACCTGTTTGCCGTCCTGCTGGGAGGCGTGACGGCGCTCCTGCCCATTTATGCCCGGGACATCTTGCAGGCCGGGCCCTGGGCGCTCGGAGTTTTGCGTTCGGCGCCGGCGGTCGGCGCGCTCGCTGCATCGATCGTCCTTACTCGCTCCGGGATCCGCGGGCGTGCCGGGGCGGTCATGTTCGCGGCAGTCGGAATATTCGGCGTAGCGAGCCTGCTGTTTGCGCTGTCGACCTCGATCGTGACTTCGTTTCTGGCGCTGGCGATCTACGGCGCCTGCGACGCGGTCAGCGTCGTCATCCGCCAGTCGCTCGTTCAGCTGCGCACGCCTTATGAAATGCTTGGCCGCGTTCTCTCCGTGAACTCGATGTTCACCGGGTCCTCCGGGTCGCTCGGGGAATTTCGCGCCGGTACTGTTGCAGCCTGGCTGGGCGCCGTGCCGTCTGCTCTGATTGGCGGGCTCGGCGCAATTGCCGTGATGCTGGTCTGGATGGGGGCGTTCCCGCAGCTGCGCCGGGCCGACAAGCTTGGTCCTGAATTGTAGCCCGCATGAGCGAAGCGAAATGCGGGGAACGGACCCGGATATCGTGGAGCCTGTCATCGGAACCTGTTTACCTGAGAGCTGGCCGCTCTTGATTCTCGCCCGCCTGTCGTCATGTGCCATGAGCGACATGATCCCCCTGCACGGAGCCGGGCAAGTAACGGACGTAGTTTGGGCCGGGGCCGCCGGTCCCACTTGTCAGCGCCACCCTCTTCGGAGAGCTATAGCCTGCACAGAATGGACTTCGATCAAACTGGGTAAACGAGGACATTTATGTTGGAGCGAATGGCGTCCTGGGTACACGGCCTTATCAAGAACGCGGCCATCCGATTTGGACCCCGCCTCCGTGCCAAACCCATTTCTTTCCATGACTTCGGTTCTGGAAAACCTCCTTGGGTCCAATTTGAACTCGAAAACTACGGTAAATTGGCCGCCTATGAGTTAGTTGTGGGGGGAGTCTGCCTAATCGAACCACATACTATCAGCGGCACCCTGTCGTTTCCGGAGGAAAGAATCATCAAGAACCCGGCAATCAAATTGGCTGCTGGCTCGGTTGTTCAAGTAAAAGTACGAAAACCTCACCCACCTTCGGAGGATGAGTTTCACATTTTGAAGGATGGTTCCTGGCGCTTATGTGCGTTCGTCCTACTATCGTATCGCGCCGCCTTTAATACGTACTGGCGAAAACGCGCCTGTTTCGAGATTCAAATGGATTTGGCCAACGCTAAGATGGGCGAAGGTGTGTTTGCAGCGACATTCGCGGAAGTACCCCTGAGGTAAGCACCGAACCGACCGAGCGGGCCGCAACTTCCGACTTGGGTCATTCGCCCCCGAGCCATCCCGCAGCGCTGGGCGGCTAGGTCCGGGGTTATCCAAACCGAACATAAGCCAAGCATCGCCATGAGCAGACCATCCGGCCATGGTCAAGGCGGCACGAATTCGAGCCTGCGCAGCCTCCAGCGAATATGCTAGTTTTCGGTCTGAACGAATTGGGTCGTCGCCGACCTGGCCGGTGGTGAATTGCTGATGATGAGACGGCGCCAGTTCCTTGCGGGGATTGCTAGTACGGTCGCATGGCCGCTTGCGGCGCGTGCGCAGCAGCCCGACCGCGTGCGGCGCATCGGCGTGCTCATGAACCTCGCCGCGGACGATCGGGAAGGGCGGGCTCGGCTTGCGGCGTTTCAGCAGGAATTGCAGCAACTGGGGTGGATCGACGGCCGCAACACGCGCATCGACATTCGCTGGGGCGCGGGTGACGATGAACGCTATCGCACATATGCGGCGGAATTGGTCGCGCTCGCGCCGGACGTCGTCCTGGCCGCCGCCGGCTCGACCATCCCGGCATTGCTGCGAGCAACCCGCACGGTGCCGATCGTGTTCGCGCAGACCCCCGACCCGGTCGGCGCTGGCTTCGTCGAAAGCTTGGCGCATCCAGGCGGAAACGTCACCGGCTTCACGACGTTCGAGTACAGCATGAGCGGGAAATATCTGGAATTGTTGAAGGAGATCGCGCCCCGCGTGACACGGGCAGCAGTGTTGCGGGATGCCGCCGACCCGGCCGGGATCGGCCAGTGGGCGGCACTCCAGTCCATGGCCCCGTCATTGGGAGTAGAAGTGATCTTGGTCGGCCTGCGGGACACCGGCGAGATCGATCGCGCCATCGCGGCATTTGCGCGCGGATCGAATGGCGGCTTGATCGTGACTGGGAGCGCGCCGGCGGCGGTTTATCGCGAGCTGATAATCGCGTCGGCGGCGCGGCACCGACTTCCCGCAATCTATCCCTACCCTTTCTTCGCGAGCAGCGGAGGACTGATCTCTTATGAGCCTGATACGCTCGACCAGTATCGGCGCGCGGCGTCTTACGTCGATCGCATTCTCAACGGCGAGAAGCCAGCCGATCTGCCGGTACAGGCGCCGACCAAGTATGCGCTGGTGATCAACCTCAAAACTGCCAAGGCACTCGGCCTGGAAATCCCGCCGATGCTGCTCGCGCGCGCCGACGAGGTAATCGACTGACAGCACCCCCTTAGCTTGCTGCCATGCAGCGATGTCTCCTTCGGGTCCTTCGCCCCCGAGCCCTCCCGCGGCGCTGGGCGGCTAGGTCCGGAGTTTTCCAGAACCGAACATAAACCCGAGCATCAGGTGCTGACGCGATGTGCCAGAAGGCGGCATATGTTTCGCGCGGAATATTTCGCGCGAGATAGCCCACATCAGCAGAGCGAACAGGTGGTAGCCGTAAAGTCGGGCGGGTTTGTTACTTCTCGGCTCCTGGCGCTTCAGGCTTCAGATAAACAATCAGGCAACAAATACACATTCCGAGCCCAACCAGCGGATATTTCAACGCAACGACCACAGCCGCCCCGAAAACACATAAAGTGGCTATCGACCGGAAGCGCATGATCTTGCGCTCGTTCGGTGAGACTTCTTTGACTGGGGCTCGCTCAATAAGCTCGCGAATCAAAGCTATATAGGTCGCGTTCACGAAGAAAAAGACCGCGGCATAGAAGGCAACAGGCTGCGGTGCCAATTCGCTCACGGCCATCCAGGCGGTGGAGAGCGGAAGCAGCGACACAGAAAACAGATGCGCGAAATTGAACCACATCAGACGCGGAGTGGCGTCGATGGCATAGCGCATGAGATGGTGGTGATTGGCCCAAACAATTGCGATGAATAGATAGCTCACCGCATAGCTGAGCCATGTCGGCCAGAGTGACAGGAGCGCCTTGAAGGTAGGGAGCTCGGGAGGCCGCAGTTCCAAAACCAGGACAGTTATAAGGACAGCGAATACCGCGTCGGAGAACGCACTCAGTCGCTCCGGGGTCCTTCTCACGTCTGGCACGGCCGTCCCCCCTTTTCTCCGTCGAGACCGGCTCGATGTCCTGCCGACCTCAAAGGGCTCGGCTCAACCCGTCAGACCGACTTCACCTCGCCGTGCCGCCGCACCCGCCTTAGGAA
>CATPCO010000350.1 GCA_955652925.1 uncultured Xanthobacteraceae bacterium
ATTCCGGCAAGAACGAATACGGCGAGCTGCTGCATGAGGACATGAAGATCCGCAAGGAGCTGATGAAGGACCTCAAGCAGGCGGCGGTCTCGAAGATTGTCATCGAGCGGCCGCACAAGAAGTGCCGTGTGACCGTGCAGTCGGCCCGCCCTGGTGTGGTGATCGGCAAAAAAGGCGCCGACATCGAGAAGCTCCGGCGCAAAGTCGCCAATCTCACGAAATCCGACGTCGTGATCAATATTGTGGAGATCAGGAAACCCGAGCTCGATGCGCAGTTGGTGGCAGAATCGATCGCTCAGCAGCTTGAGCGGCGTGTTGCGTTTCGCCGCGCCATGAAACGGGCGGTGCAATCTGCCATGCGGCTAGGCGCAGGCGGCATCCGTATCAATTGCTCGGGACGTCTCGGCGGAGCCGAGATCGCGCGAATGGAATGGTACCGCGAAGGACGCGTGCCGCTGCACACGTTGCGTGCGGATGTGGATTACGGCTTCGCGACCGCCTTCACGACTTACGGAACATGCGGCGTGAAAGTCTGGATCTTCAAAGGTGAGATCATGGAGCACGACCCGATGGCGCAGGATAAGAAGCTTGCGGAAGGCGAGCCCGGGCGGCCGCGCCGCGACATGTCGTGAGCAGCAGCAGGGAAAAACGATAGAAAGGTGAAGCCATGCTGCAGCCCATGCGCACAAAATTCCGCAAGGCGCACAAAGGCCGCATCAAAGGGGTAGCGACCTCAGGCGTCGAGCTTGCGTTCGGCCATTTCGGCCTCAAGGCGCTCGAGCCGGAACGGGTGACGGCGCGACAGATCGAAGCCGCGCGCCGCGCGCTTACCCGCCACATGAAGCGTGCCGGCCGGGTCTGGATCCGAATCTATCCTGACGTGCCGGTATCGAAAAAACCGCTTGAGGTGCGAATGGGCTCGGGCAAGGGGGCGCCGGAATTCTGGGTCGCGCGCGTCAAGCCTGGCCGCATTCTGTTCGAGGTTGATGGCGTGAGTGAACAGCTCGCACGCGAGTCTCTGGAGCTCGCGGCCGCCAAGCTGCCGATCAAGACGCGGTTCATCGAGCGCATCGCGGAATAGGCTGGAGGGGACGATGAAGACCGCTGATGTTCGCGCCATGACCCTCGACCAGCTCGAGGACGAGGTTCTCAAGCTCAAGAAGGAAGCATTCAACCTGCGGTTCCAGCGGGCAACCGGACAGCTGGAGAATACCGCGCGCGTGCGACAGGTACGCCGTGACATTGCCCGGATGAAGACCATAGCGGCACAGAAGCGGTCCGGTGGGTCCGCCCGCGCGGCCGCCAGAGCCAGGGCGGAGTGACAGAGGATGCCGAAACGCACGCTCCAGGGTGTTGTCATCAGTGACAAGCAGAACAAGACGGTCATCGTTCGGGTCGAACGCCGGTTTACCCATCCGGTGATGAAAAAAACCGTGCGACGGACGAAGAAATACTACGCCCATGACGAGAAGAACCAGCATCACGTCGGCGAAGTCGTGTGGATCGAGGAGCGGCGGCCGCTGTCCAAGCTCAAGCGCTGGGAGGTAGTGCGCAGCGAGAGAAGGCAAGCCGTTTAAATGCGGCGCACGGGTAGCAGCAAATGAGGTTAGCGTCGTGATTCAGATGCAGACAAATCTCGACGTGGCGGACAATTCCGGCGCGCGGCGCGTCATGTGCATCAAGGTGCTGGGAGGCTCCAAGCGCAAGTATGCCACGATCGGCGATGTAATCGTGGTGTCCATCAAGGAGGCGATCCCGCGCGGCCGGGTAAAAAAAGGCGAGGTGATGAAGGCGGTGGTGGTTCGAATCTCGAAGGACATCAAGCGGCCGGACGGTTCCGTCATCCGTTTTGACCGTAACGCCGCCGTCCTGATCAATCCCCAGATGGAGCCGGTAGGCACCCGCATCTTCGGGCCGGTCCCGCGCGAGCTTCGCGCCAAGAACCACATGAAGATCATTTCGCTCGCGCCGGAGGTGCTGTGATGGCGGCAAAAATCCGCAAGGGCGACAAAGTCGTTGTATTGACCGGCCGCGACAAGGGCCGCAGTGGCGAGGTGATCGAGATAGAGACCGCTCGTGATCGCGCGCTCGTGCGGGGCATAAATATGGTCAAACGTCATCAGAAGCAAAGCGCGCGGCAGGAGGGCGGCATCATCTCGAAGGAAGCCTCGCTGCACTTGTCCAATCTTGCGATTGCCGATCCCAAGACCGGCAAGCCGACCCGCGTCGGCTTCAAATTCGTCGGCGCGGGCGATAGCCGGCGCAAAGTGCGCTTCGCCAAGCGCTCCGGAGTTGAGATCGATGGCTGACGAAAGCAAGGCCAAGCAGAAACCAGGCAAGGCCGCGAAAGCGGAAAAGCCTGCGCGTTCTGTAAAGGGCGAGAAGCCGCAACAGGCGCAGAAGTCCGAGAAGACCGCCAAGCCAGAAAGCAAGCCGGAGAAAGAGGCTGCTGGGAAAGTTGCGCGGACCGAGAGGACACAAGAGCGCGTGGTGCCGCGCCTGAAGGTCTATTTCGAGGAAGTCGTTCGCGACAAGCTTTCCCAGGCCCTCGGTTACAAGAATCGCTTTCAAGTGCCTGTGGTTGAGAAGATCGTCATCAATATGGGCATCGGTGAAGGTGTCAACGACCGCAAGAAAGTGGAGTCGGCGGCGAATGACCTCGGCCTCATCGCCGGGCAGAAGGCGGTGATCACCAATGCGAGAAAGTCGATTGCCACGTACAAGGTGCGCGCGGGGCAGCCGATCGGCTGTAAGGTCACCCTGCGCAAGAGCCGCATGTACGAGTTCATGGACCGGCTGATCAATATCGCGCTGCCGCGCGCGCGCGATTTTCGCGGCTTATCGCCAAAAAGCTTTGACGGCAGAGGCAATTATACTCTCGGGATCAAGGAACACATTATCTTCCCCGAAATCGACTACGACAAGGCCTCGGACATCTGGGGCATGGACGTCACGGTCTGCACCAGCGCCAAAACAAACGATGAAGCGCGCGCCCTGTTGACGGCATTCAACTTCCCATTCCGGCAGTGAGGTTATCCTTAGACGCGGAAAGCCAGGAGACATTGATGGCAAAGAAGAGCTCAATCGAAAAGAACAACAGGCGGCGCAAGCTGAGCAAGAAATATTCGCCCCGCCGAGCCCGGCTCAAAGCGATTGCCCGGGACAAGGCGAGGCCCATGGAGGAACGTTTCGCGGCGACCCTCAAGCTTGCGGAACTGCCGCGCAACTCGTCGGCTACCCGCGTGCGCAATCGCTGCGAGATGTCCGGCCGCCCGCGCGGCTACTATCGCAAACACAAGCTCTCTCGCATTGCGCTGCGCGAGCTCGGCTCGAGGGGACTGATTCCGGGCCTCGTGAAGTCGAGCTGGTAAGGAGTTCGAGCAATGACGATGAACGACCCGCTGGGCGATATGATCGCCCGCATTCACAATGCGCAAATGCGCAACAAGTCGAAAGTCTCGACACCGGCTTCCCGCCTTCGGTTGAGCGTGCTCGATGTTCTCAAAAGCGAGGGTTTTATCCGCGGATACGCCGCCGTGGAGCACTCTAATGGACGCAAGGAGCTGGAGATCGAGCTCAAATATTTCGATGGCGAGCCGGTCATCCGTGAGATCGCGCGAGTCTCCAAGCCCGGACGGCGCGTCTATGCGTCGGTGAAAACGCTGCCGCGCGTGAACAATGGGCTGGGCGTTGCGATCGTCTCAACGCCGAAAGGCGTAATGGCGGACCACGACGCGCGCGACAAGAATGTCGGGGGCGAAATCCTCTGCACGGTGTTTTGATATGTCCCGGGTCGGAAAAAAACCTGTTCCAATCCCGGCTGGCGTCAGTGCCAGCATGGAGGGCCAGGTCGTGAAGGTGAAAGGACCAAAAGGAACGCTGGCGTTGACGCTGCACGATGACGTGGCGGCGAAAGTCGAGGGCAATGAGGTCCGAATTGATCCGCGCAGCGACAGCAAGCGTGCGCGGGCGATGTGGGGCACGTACCGTTCACTGCTGGCCAACGTGATGACCGGGGTCACCCAGGGATTTGAGCGCCGGCTCGAAATCACCGGGGTCGGGTATCGCGCCGCGGTGCAGGGCAAGAACCTGCAGGTCCAGCTCGGTTACAGCCACGATATCGTCTATCCAATCCCGGATGGGATCACGATCGCGACTCCAAGGCCGACTGAGATCATTATCACGGGCATTGACGGACAGAAGGTCGGCCATGTTGCTGCGGAAATTCGCGCCTTCCGCAAGCCCGAGCCTTACAAGGGCAAAGGCGTCAAATACGCGGGCGAATACATCTTCCGCAAGGAAGGAAAGAAGAAGTGACGGGAGCTTACGATGGCAACACTTGCTGATCGAACCGCCCGCCGGACGGCGAAGGTACGGCGCAACGTGCGGCGGTCTGCCGGGGATCGGGCTCGGCTTTCCGTGTTCCGGTCTTCCAAACACATTTACGCGCAAGTCATCGATGACCGCCAAGGCGGCACGATCGCATCCGCCTCCTCGTTGGAAAAGGAAATGCGCACGACCTTGAAGACCGGAGCCAATATCGAGGCTGCCAAGGCTGTGGGAAAACGCGTAGCCGAGCGAGCTGTCGCCAAAGGGGTGAAAGAGGTCGTCTTCGATCGCGGCGGATGCCTTTACCACGGCCGGGTCAAGGCACTCGCTGAAGCTGCGCGCGAGGGGGGACTTAAATTCTGATGTCAGAGGTCAGAGGTCAGATCTCAGATCTCAGAATCAGACATCAGAACTCTGACGAAAATCGTTTCTGGCATTGGCATCTGACATGGAACTGAACTATGGCACGTGAACACCGCGAACGACGGGATCGGGTAGAACGCGAAAGCGAATTCACCGACAAGCTGGTCCACATCAATCGGGTGGCCAAAGTGGTCAAGGGTGGCCGCCGCTTTGGTTTTGCCGCCTTGGTTGTCGTAGGCGACGAGAAGGGCCGAGTGGGATTTGGCCACGGGAAGGCGCGCGAGGTCCCCGAGGCGATACGCAAGGCAACGGATGCCGCCAAGCGCGGTCTCATTCGCGTGCCGCTGCGTGAAGGCCGCACGCTGCACCATGACGTCGCAGGCCGCCATGGCGCCGGCAGGGTCTATTTGCGAGCGGCCCCGCCGGGGACGGGAATCATCGCCGGTGGACCAATGCGCGCGGTGTTCGAGACCTTGGGCATGCAGGACGTCGTTGCGAAATCGCTGGGTTCGTCCAACCCGTACAACATGGTGCGGGCAACGTTCGATGCGCTCAAGCGGCAGGATTCCCCGCGCTCGGTTGCATCACGGCGTAATATCAAAGTATCGGCTCTGCAGGCGCGGCGCCGTGAGGGCGGAGAGGTGGAGGCACAGGCCGACTGACCCGCGTGACCGGATTTGCTTGCAAGCACTCAGGAGAGGGTTCCCGTGCTCGTCGAGCACCACGCCGAAATGAGTGACAGCCAGATGAGCAACACTGACAAGATCATCAAAATCGAACAGACCGGCAGCCCGATACGCCGCCATCATACGCAGCGTACAACATTGATCGGGCTCGGTCTCAACCGCATCGGTCGCGTCGCCCAAGTGCCGGATACGCCGGCCATTCGGGGCATGCTTGCCAAGGTCAAGCATTTGGTTCGAATTCTCGAGCCCAAATAGAGCGCCTCGGATCACAACCGCGGCGCAATGAGAGGATCACCGGATGAAACTCCACGAATTAGCTGACCGCCCCGGTGCGCGCAAGAAACGCGCCCGCATCGGTCGCGGTACCGGCTCGGGAATGGGCAAGACCGGGGGGCGCGGGGGAAAGGGTCAGACCGCCCGGTCCGGAGTGCGGATCAAGGGTTTTGAAGGCGGGCAGATGCCGCTCCATCGGCGCCTGCCCAAGCGCGGATTCAAGAACGTTTCATTCGCGCGCAGGCTCAATGAGGTCAATCTCGAGAAGATCCAGGCGGCGATCGAGGCTGGCAAGCTCGATGTGTCTGCAACCGTCGACGCGGCAGCATTGGTGAAAGCGGGCGTGCTCCGGCGCTCGAAGGACGGCGTGCGGCTGCTTGGCTCAGGCGAGATCAAGACCAAAGTCGATTTTGCCGTCTGGGGCGCTTCGAAATCGGCGCTGGCAGCCGTGGAAAAAGCCGGCGGCTCGGTCACGATCCTCGCTCCAAAGCCGCAGGCGAGCGAGCAGCCGGCGTGATGATTATATAGATCGCGGGCGCCGCAACCGGAGCTTCAACGGTCATGGTCTCAGCAGCAGAACAACTTGCAGCCAACCTCAACTTTTCGGCGCTTGCGAAGGCCGAGGAGCTCAAGAAGCGGATTTGGTTCACGCTTGGTGCGCTGCTGGTCTATCGCTTCGGGACCTATATTCCGCTCCCCGGCATCGACCCATCGGCATGGGAGCAGATTTTTCGCTCCAACGCCGGCGGCATCCTTGGAATGTTCAACATGTTCTCCGGCGGTGGCATCCATCGCATGGCGATCTTTGCATTGAACATCATGCCTTACATTTCGGCCTCGATCATCGTTCAGCTGATGACCACGGTGTCACCCACGCTCGAACAGCTCAAGAAGGAGGGCGAGCAGGGCCGCAAGGTCATGAACCAATATACCCGCTATCTGACGGTGCTGCTGGCAGCCTTCCAATCCTATGGAATTGCGGTAGGGCTGGAAGGCGCGGGCAACGTTGTGAGCGATCCCGGCTGGTTCTTTCGTATCGCGACGGTGGTTACGCTCACCGGCGGGACCTTGTTTTTGATGTGGCTCGGCGAGCAGATCACCGCGCGCGGCATCGGCAATGGCGTCTCGCTGATCATCCTTTCAGGCATCGTCGCAGAATTGCCCTCGGCCGTCGCCGGCACGCTCGAGCTCGGCCGCCAGGGCGCGCTATCTACCGGGCTCATCCTCGTTGTGCTGGTCATGGTCGTTGCGGTCATAGGTTTCATCGTTTTTATGGAAAGGGCGCAACGCCGGCTATTGATCCAATATCCAAAGCGCCAGGTCGGCAATCGAATGTTCGAGGGTCAGTCCTCGCATCTGCCTCTTAAGCTCAACACGTCCGGAGTTATTCCGCCGATCTTCGCGTCATCGCTGCTGCTGTTGCCCACGACGGTCGCCAATTTCAACGTCGGTCAGGGTCCGGAGTGGTTCGTAACGCTCACGACGCAGCTCAGCCACGGGCGGCCGCTCTTTCTGATCCTCTATGTGGGTCTGATTGTCTTTTTCGCGTTCTTTTACACGGCCATCGTATTCAATCCCACCGAAACGGCTGACAATCTGAAAAAGCACGGGGGGTTCATTCCCGGCATTCGTCCCGGTGAGCGCACGGCGGAATACATCGATTATGTGCTCTCGCGGATTACTGTCATTGGAGCTGCCTATCTGGCGGTTGTCTGCCTGTTACCCGAAATCCTGATTTCCTATGCCTCGGTGCCGTTCTACTTTGGAGGAACTTCGCTCTTGATCGTCGTGAGCGTCACGATGGACACTGTTGCCCAGATCCAGGGCTATCTGCTTGCTCACCAATATGAGGGCTTGATCAAGCGTTCTAAGCTGCGGGGGCGGCGTAGATGAGGCTGATATTGCTCGGCCCCCCTGGGGCCGGCAAAGGCACTCAGGCCCAGCGACTCGTGGCCAGGCACGGCATCGTGCAGCTTTCGACTGGCGATATGTTGCGCGCCGCGACCGCGGCGGGCAGCGCGGTGGGACTGCAGGCCAAGGACATCATGGCGCGTGGGGAGCTGGTGCCCGATGATCTTGTGGTCGCAATTGTTGCCGACCGAATCGCCGAGGCCGATGCGCGCAACGGCTTTGTCCTCGACGGCTTCCCGCGCACCGTTCCGCAAGCCCATGCACTCGATCGCTTGCTCAAGGAGAAAGGCCTCAAGCTTGACGCGGTGATCGAGCTCAAAGTTGATGAAGGGAGCCTGCTCGATCGCATCGAGAAGCGGATCGCTCAGGCCAGGGCGCAAGGTGGATCCCTGCGTACAGACGACGATCCGGATGTGCTACGCCGGCGCCTCCGCGCCTATCGCGACCAGACCGCGCCGCTTGCTGCTTATTATCAGCTGCAAAGCGTGCTGCGGTCGGTCGACGGTATGGCTTCGGTCTCCGAAGTGGCGCACGCCATAGACAAGCTGCTGGCGGAGGTCACGAAACCAGGCCCGGCGGCGGACAAACCTCGTGTCCGGGCTGCCCGGCGGAACAAGACCGCTAAACCGAGCGGCCGGGCGGCCGGGCGGGAGGCCTCCGCCCCCAAAGCCTCAAGCCCAAAGCGCGCAAAGCCGAAATTCCGGCCCAAGAGCCCCCGCAAGGCCGCCCGTAAGACCTCCCGCAGGACCGCCGGGACGACCGCCCGCTCCCAAAGTGCTACCCGGCCAAAAAGGAAGCGCCAGCGGAGGTTGACGAAACGCGATTGAATCCATTAATAACCCGCATCCAAATCGAGAGGTCGATCGATACCAAGCCCCGGGGACGGGGAGGGTGTCGTGTTATTGCTTGCGGTTGGCCCCGCGTGGAACGATCGCCGGCCAGTTCATTTGTGCCGGGAAAAGGAGAGCAGGACCGTGGCCCGCATCGCCGGCGTCAATATACCGACCAATAAGCGCGTCGTGATAGCACTGCAATATATCCATGGGATCGGGCCTAGAAAGGCCAATGAGATCATGGGGAAGGTCGGGATTCCCGAACAGCGCCGAGTTTCCCAGCTGACCGACCAGGAAGTGCTGCAGATTCGCGAGGTAATCGACCGCGATTACCTCGTGGAAGGAGATCTGCGCCGCGAAGTGGCCATGAACATCAAACGGCTGATGGATTTGGGTTGCTACCGGGGATTGCGGCACCGCCGCGGGCTGCCGGTTCGCGGACAACGTACCCATACCAATGCCCGCACGCGTAAGGGTCCGGCCAAGCCGATAGCCGGGAAGAAGAAGTAGGCCGGCGGCAGGCCTTCCATGGCGTCGTAGGATCGGTGGTTCATTACACCCGTGGCAGTGCCGCGCCTTTAGAGGATTGAGAATGGGTAAAGAGCCCGCCCGCGTCCGCCGACGCGAACGCAAGAACATCGCTTCCGGAGTCGCGCACGTGAACGCGACCTTTAACAATACCATGATCACCATCACTGACGCACAAGGAAACACCATCGCCTGGTCGTCTGCCGGCACCATGGGCTTCAAGGGATCGAGAAAGTCGACCCCTTATGCGGCGCAGATGGCCGCTGAGGACGCTGCCAAGAAGGCTCAGGAGCACGGGATGCGCACCCTCGAGGTCGAGGTGGCGGGACCGGGCTCGGGGCGCGAGTCTGCGCTGCGCTCCCTGCAATCGGCTGGGTTCACCATAACTTCCATCCGCGACGTCACGCCGATTCCCCACAACGGCTGCCGTCCACGCAAAAGGCGCCGAGTATGACCGATGATGTTCTGATCCGGCGGGCTCCCGAGGAGTCCGTCGCCGCAAGAAATCCCCACGGAGCGGAGTGGGGCGCGCGTCCCGCTGCCGCGCCGCGCAATGCCATGGGTGCCAACGTGACGATTCAAAAGAACTGGCAGGAACTGATCCGACCGAACAAGTTGCAGGTGACACCCGGCGGGGATCCCAAACGAGAGGCGGTCCTGGTTGCTGAGCCGCTCGAGCGGGGTTTCGGCGTGACGCTGGGCAATGCGCTGCGCCGTATCCTGTTATCTTCGTTACAAGGCGCGGCGGTGCAGTCGGTGCATATCGACGGCGTGCTGCATGAGTTCTCCTCGATCCCGGGTGTACGTGAAGACGTCACTGACATCGTGCTCAATATCAAGGACATCGCCATCAGAATGCACGGGGATGGACCCAAGCGGATGGTGGTCAAGAAGCAGGGACCAGGCACGGTCACGGCGGGCGACATCCAAACCGTCGGCGATGTCCTCGTGCTCAACCCCGACCTCATTCTGTGCACCCTGGACGAGGGCGCCGAGATCCGGATGGAGTTCACGGTCAACACCGGAAAGGGCTATGTGCCCACAGAGCGCAATCGGCCAGAGGATGCGCCGATCGGACTGATCCCGGTGGATAGTCTTTACTCGCCGGTGCGCAAGGTGTCGTACCGGGTCGAGAATACGCGCGAAGGTCAGATTCTCGACTACGACAAGTTGACGATGCAGATCGAGACCAATGGCGCGCTGAGCCCGGATGACGCCGTCGCCTATGCCGCGCGTATTCTGCAGGATCAGCTCAACGTATTCGTCAATTTCGAGGAGCCGCGCGGTGCGGTCGAGCCCTCGCCCATTCCCGAACTGGCGTTCAACCCTGCCTTCCTCAAGAAGGTTGACGAGCTCGAACTTTCAGTACGATCGGCCAATTGTCTCAAGAACGACAACATCGTCTACATCGGCGATCTCGTTCAAAAGAGCGAAGCGGAAATGCTGCGCACTCCGAATTTTGGCCGCAAATCGCTCAACGAGATCAAAGAAGTGCTTGCGCAGATGGGCTTGCATCTGGGCATGGAGATAACGGGCTGGCCGCCTGACAATATCGACGAGCTGGCCAAGCGCTTCGAGGATCATCCCTACTGAGGACAGAGGTGGGATGTCAGAGGCCTGATAAGTTCCTCCGACATCCGATCTCTGACATCTGAAATGCGCCACCGCAACGCCCATCGCAAGCTCAACCGCAAACATGAGCACCGCCGCGCCATGTTTGCAAACATGGCGGCCGCTCTGATCAAGCACGAGCAGATCGTTACCACCTTGCCCAAGGCCAAGGATTTGCGACCGATCGTTGAGAAACTGATCACACTGGGCAAACGCGGCGACCTGCATGCCCGGCGTCAAGCCATCGCGCGCATTCATGACCTGCCGATGGTGAAGAAGCTGTTCGAGGTGCTCGGCCCGCGTTACAAGGAACGCAACGGCGGATATACGCGCGTGCTCAAGGCTGGATACCGATACGGCGATTCTGCGCCCGTCGCGGTAATCGAGTTTGTCGACCGCGACCTGAATGCCAAGGGTCTGGACTCCGGGCCAGTGGCGGAACAGAAGGCAGCGCCGGAAGCAGCCGCCGCCCCGGCGTGACTTTTGCTGTTGCGTGATGCGCCCCTTGCGTTTAGGCGGGCGACTTCCCTTCGCATCGCCTCGAGCATCGCCTACGACAAGCGTCTCAAGGCACGGCTGTATGCGCGCCATCGCGTGCGCGAGTACTGGGTGGTCGACGCCAACGCGCGTATCACGTGGGTGCATACCGGCCCGCAGGGCGATGAATGGTCCTCGATTATTGAACGCGGTCCGCAGGACGCGCTTACCACGCCGGCATTGCCCGGATTTTCGATTTGGCTGGGCGAGCTCGACTGATAAAGCTACTGCCGCCGGCGCAAGTCCCTCCCCATCACATCGTAGATATCGGCGGGCGCGAAGTCGTCGGTAATGATTTCAGCGGCACTCTGCGACTGGATGTAAACCGTCCGGTGTTGCAAAAGCTGGGGCAGCGTAAAACGAAAACCGTAGCGTTCCTGCAATGCGGCGGCGTTGCGACCGACGATTTCCTTGTGGATTAGCGCCGGCGCTCCGACCACAATCGTCTCGCCGACCCCGGTTGGGTAGAGTTCAAGCTGCGGAAATACTTCAGCCAATGTCCGGAGCGTGGATGCATAAAGCTTGGTTCCGTCGTGGACGTTGAACGCGGCGGCGCCGCCCGGCGCGAGCCGTTCTTTGACCAATGCGTAGAACTCCCGCGTCAGCAGATGAAAGGGCACATAGCCTCCGCGATAGGCATCAAGCAGGATGAGATCGTAGCGCTCGGTGTTTCGGTTGAGAAACACGCGGCCGTCGCCCGCCCGAAAGCGGACGCGCTCCGTTTCGCGCAGGCCGAAATACGCTTTTGCCGCGCTGATCACGCCGGGATCGACTTCGATCGTGGTGATGAATGCATCAGGAATGAACCGGCCGAGATAAGCCGAGATCGATCCGCCGCCGAGGCCCAGCATCAATATTTTCGCAGGCGCATGCGGATAGCTCACCGCAACCGTCATTGTCTGGGTATAGGGCAATGGAAGGTCATCCGGGTCGGCGAGGTTGACCACTGATTCCGTGTAATCCCAACCCTTGATCTGAAATGACATCACCAGATTGGTTTGACGCTTTGTCACGAAGATGTCGTTGTGCTCCGTTTCGAGGTGCGCAATCCGCCCATCGGGGCGCTTGAGCATTGCCGCGCGAATATCGGCATCGATGAGATTTTCGGCAGCCTCTCCAGGTGGAATCTGCGCTGTGATCGCGAGCAGGAGGAGGAGAGCTATTCCGGACGTTCCCCGCTTTGGCGCTTTGACGGCAAGCAGCAGCAGACCTGCAAGCAAACCAAGGATCCCGAGCCCTAACGTAATCGCGCGTACGCCCATCATCGGGATCAAATAAAAGGTCGTACCGAGAGTTCCTACGATTGAGCCTGCGGTCGAAATGCCATACACGGTCCCGGAGACGCGGCCGGAGCTTTGCGGCGAGCGCAATAGCAGCCTGATGGCAAACGGCGAATACATGCCGAGGAGAGTAACGGGCAGGAACATGAGGGCAATCGCGGCGAGCAGGCTTGCGGCGCGGATATCCTCGATCGTGCGCAGAACGAATTCAAGAATAGGCTGGCTGAAACTTGGCAAGACCAGCAAATAAAGCGATCCGATCATGACTGTAATGGCAAGGACGCCAGGTGAAGCGGTGCGGTCCGCAAGCGTCCCGCCCGCGAAATAGCCGGCCGTCAGGGCAAGCAGTACCGTCGAAATCAGGGATGCCCAAGTGTAAATGCCGCTGCCGAAATAGGGGTTAAGGTAGCGGGAGCCCAGCATCTCGAAGCTCATAATGATAGCGCCCGTCACGAAGGCCGCGATGCAGATCACGATGGCGTTGCGCAGCGTGTTTCGAGAGTTTGCGTCGATATGGCCCACGGGCACCTCGATTGGACGCTGCGCCGGCATAGTCAATAGTCCAGAACGGCACATTTGCCGCCTGGGTTCTGACTTGCCCTTCATTTGCCGTGTAAGCGCGCCTATATCTTCGCCTCACAACAGCGGATTCGCCATGTCTTTGAAGCTCTACGCCCTGGCGCTAGCCCTTGGCCTTTGTCTGACCTTGCGTGCCTCGCTGGCACAGGAGCGCCGGATACCGGTCTCCCCGAACGAGGTTCGCTTGTCGTATGCACCGGTGGTGCAGCAGGTCACACCGGCGGTCGTGAACGTCTACGCCGCCAAGACCGTCGCTGTTCACAATCCATTGTTCGATGATCCGATCTTCCGGCGGTTTTTTGGCGTGCCCGGGGGAGGCGGGGAGCAGGTCCAACGCTCGCTCGGCTCGGGCGTCCTGGTGGACGCCGCCGGACTGGTTATCACCAACAACCATGTCATCGAAGGGGCTGACCAGGTGAAGGTCTCGCTTGCGGACAAGCGCGAGTTCGAGGCTGAGATGGTGCTCAAGGACTCCCGGTCCGATCTCGCCGTGCTGCGTATCAAGGGCCAAGGCGAGCGGTTTCCGGCGCTTGAATTCGCCGATTCCGATGCCTTGCAGGTCGGCGACATCGTTCTCGCGATCGGAAATCCTTTTGCTGTTGGTCAAACCGTGACTCACGGGATCGTGTCGGCGGTTGCGCGCACACAAGTGGGTATTACGGACTATCAGTTCTTCATCCAGACCGATGCCGCGATCAATCCCGGCAATTCCGGAGGCGCCCTGGTCGATCTCGGCGGCCGTCTTGTCGGTATCAATACGGCCATCTTCTCGCGCTCGGGCGGCTCGCAAGGCATCGGCTTTGCCATTCCGGCCAATATGGTGAGGGTCGTGGTAGCCTCGGCAAAGAGCGGTGTGTCCACGGTCAAGCGGCCATGGCTCGGGGCGCGCCTGCAGGCAATCACGCCCGAGATCTCCGAGAGCCTCGGACTGAAACGTCCAGCGGGCGCCCTCGTTGCGAGCGTGACGCCGGTGAGTCCGGCCGGGCGGGCGGGACTGAAAACCAGCGATCTCATCCTCAGCATTGATGGCCAGGCAATCGAGGACCCCAATGCTTTCGATTATCGCTTTGCCACCAAGCCCCTTGGCGGCCACGCCCGGCTTGCGGTGATGCGCGGGGGCAAGGAGCTAGCCTTCACCGTCGCCCTCGAAGCCGCGCCCGATACTCCCCACGACGAGCTGGTGATTGCTGCTCCCTCGCCGTTTCAGGGGGCGAAGATATCGAACCTCTCGCCTGCGCTCGCGGATGATCTTCGCATCGATCCCGCAACCCAGGGGGTGGTGATTGTCGATATTGCGACGGGTTCTCCGGCACAGAGCCTCGGCTTCCAGCGCGGGGATCTCGTGCTCTCCGTCAACAATGCAAAAATCGCAAAGACGCGCGACCTCGAGCGCATTGCAGGTCAGCAGAGCCGGGTCTGGCGCATCACCATCCTGCGCGGAGGGCAGCAGATGTCGGTGGAACTGCGGGGATGACGCCCCGCGCCAAGCGCCGCGGCCCCACCCTGTTCACGACAGCGGGGCTCGAACGCGATGCGCCGCGCCCTCTCGCCGACAAGCTACGGCCGGGAAAGCTCGACGAGGTCGTCGGTCAAGACCACCTGCTCGGCCCTGAGGGCGCGCTCTCGCGCCTGCTCGCAACGCGCACGCTTGGTTCGCTCATCTTCTGGGGCCCTCCGGGTACCGGCAAGACCACTGTCGCGCGCCTGCTTGCGAAAGCGACCGATCTTCATTTCGAGCAGATATCGGCAATTTTTTCAGGTGTTGCGGACCTCAAAAAGGTCTTTGACGCGGCGCGCGAGCGGCGCGAAATAGGACAGGGAACCCTGCTCTTTGTCGATGAAATTCATCGCTTCAATCGCGCGCAGCAGGATTCGTTTCTGCCCGTTATGGAGGACGGCACCATCGTATTGATTGGGGCCAGCACGGAAAATCCTTCATTTGAATTGATCGCACCGCTCCTTTCGCGCGCCCGCGTGCTTGTTTTCAGGCCGCTTGATGAAGTTGCGCTCGCGAGATTGCTCGCGCGAGCCGAATCGGTCGAGGGACGGCAGCTGCCCCTGGACGCGCAGGCTCGGCAATCGCTCATCCGGATGGCTGACGGGGACGGCCGGGCGGCGCTCACGCTCGCCGAAGAGGTTTGGCGCGCGGCGCGAGCGGGCGAGATCTTTGATGGATCGAAATTGCAGGAGGTGGTGCAGCGGCGCGCCCCGATCTACGACAAAAAGCAGGACGGCCACTACAATCTGATCAGTGCCTTGCATAAATCGGTGCGCGGCTCGGACCCGGATGCGGCGCTGTATTATCTTTGCCGCATGCTCGATGCCGGCGAGGACCCGCTCTATCTCGCGCGGCGAGTGGTGCGCATGGCGGTCGAGGATATCGGCCTTGCCGACCCGCAGGCGCTTGTGATCTGCAACGCCGCAAAGGATGCGTATGATTTCCTCGGCTCTCCCGAAGGTGAATTGGCAATCGCCCAGGCGGTCCTCTACGTCGCGACCGCGCCCAAATCGAACGCCGCCTACGCCGCCTATGGCGCGGCCATGCGCACGGCCAAGGAAGCAGGCTCCTTGCTGCCGCCGAAACATATCCTCAACGCGCCAACCGAGCTGATGCGTTCGCAAGGCTATGGCGCGGATTACCACTACGATCACGATTCTCCAGATTCTTTTTCCGGTCAGGACTATTTCCCGGAACAGCTGGGCCGGCAGAAATTCT
Source organism: uncultured Xanthobacteraceae bacterium (assembly GCA_955652925.1). Classification (GTDB taxonomy): domain Bacteria; phylum Pseudomonadota; class Alphaproteobacteria; order Rhizobiales; family Xanthobacteraceae; genus VAZQ01. The sequence continues at coordinate 15,647 of CATPCO010000350.1, forward strand.
ATGATCCGCCGGAACGCGGGTTCGAGCGGGAAATCAGGAGACGGCTGGAGTATTGGGCGAAGTTGCGCAAGGAGCGGAGCCGGCAGTGAACAAGAGATTGGAAGAAGCAGCGGCACGCGTAATGGCGTTACCCGATGCGCAACAGGGGGAGATTGCCGATCTTTTGATCGACGTCCTTGAGCAGGACAGCTTGGACATTCAGCTTACGCCGGAGCAGGTCGCCGAGATTGAGCAGGCATTGCATGAAAGTGATCCCTACGCGAGCGATGCCGAGGTCCGAGC
>CATPCO010000351.1 GCA_955652925.1 uncultured Xanthobacteraceae bacterium
GAGCACTGCCACGTCCGACCGCCCCGGCGGCACGGCGCGAGAAATATCCCCGTCCACCACCTCGACGCGATCTGCAAGCTTCGCCGCGCTCACCATCGCTCGCGCAATTGGCGCCACTCTCGGCAAGTCAATAATCGTGGCGGTGAGACCAGGATAGCGCTGGCAGGCGGCGATGGCCAAGCCTCCCGAGCCGCCGCCTACATCGAGCAGGCGATGAAACCGTTCGAATTTGTAGGTATTCGCCAACTGCTCTCCGGTGGCGAGCGCGCCGGCATGCAGCCCGCGAAAGAAAGTGCCGAGCTCCTCGTGCGACATGGTTGCGAAGTCATGTTTGATCTGTGGGGCGCCGGCACGGATGGACGGACCCGCGGTGAGTGCCGCGTGCCATAGATCGGAATAGAGCTCGTGCGCACTCCCCATGTAGCCGGGCCGGCCGGCCACGAGGTAGGCGTCGGCTTCCGGTGTGTTGGCGAAACGCTCTCCTTCAAGCGTGAGCAGCTCGGCATTGACGAGCGCGTAAAGCAGCAGCCGGAGCTTTTGAGCATCCACTTTAAGGACATCCGCCAGCGCTTGCGCAGTCATCGCCCCGCTGCCGAGCGGCGTAAAGACATCAAGCTGCATTCCCGCCAGCATGGCGAGCGATGGATAGAGCCCATAGACGTGGCGAAAGATCGTGGCTGGCTTGACGTCCGGCTGCATGATGCGATTGTGGATTTGAGGACGATGTGCGGTCAAGCCAGTCCGTAGCCCGCGTTGAGCGAAGCGAAATGCGGGGTGGCTGCCCCCGGATTTCGGCGCTCAATCCGGGCTACGAACATTAAGGAGGCGGGATGACTCAGGAGCTGCTTTATCAGGTCGAGGATAAGATCGCGACCATCACGTTCAACCGGCCGGATCGCATGAATGCGCTCACGCATGAGCTCGAGCGAGAGCTGCACCGGCGTTTCGATGAGGCGGACGCGGACCGCGCGGTTCGGGTCATCATACTCACCGGTGCCGGGCGCGCGTTCTCGGCCGGATACGACCAGGCCGCGACCGGAAAATCCGGCACCCGCCACTCCGACCCGACGGGAAAATCCCACGCCGAGTTCATTGAGTATTGGCAGCGCATGGACGCGACCCGCGTCGGCTATTGGACCCACATGTGGAGCCTGGGAAAGCCGATCATCGCCGCCGTCAATGGCTGGTGCATGGGTGGTGGCTTCTGGTACCAGCTCGCAGCCGACATCACGATTGCGTCGGAGGAGGCGGTGTTCGCGCAACCCGAAGTGCGCCACATCTCCAACACGACATTTCTGTTCGGCGCCTTATGCGGATGGAAGGCGGCGAATCGCTGGGCGCTCACGGGCGACCATTTCGATGCGCACGAAGCGTTGCGCATCGGCATGGTCAACGAGGTCGTCCCCGCTGATCAGTTGATGGACACCGCGCGCGCACTTGCCAAACGCATCGCGTTGGTGCCGGAGCCGTCGGTGCGGCTCAACAAGGCGGTCACCATGCTCGGCATTCAGGCCGCCGGCGTCTATTCCGGGCTCCTGCTCGAAGGCTCGCTGGGCACGCTCGCCCACGCATCGCACAACGAGTTTCGCGAGCAGCTTCTGGAGGCCCAGCGCAGCGGTGGTCTCAAGGCCTATCTCGAGATGCGCGACGGCCCGTTCCAGCCCGAGCCCATGGGCCCGCGTTCCGCCAAAGGGCGAAAGAAGGCGTAAGCCACGGCGCGAGCGTTACACCTCTTCACCCCACAATTCGTCGGCGCGCCATGGGGTAATGGGTGTTGCGGCCGGAGAAGATCGGAAATTGCCGGAAATGCGCCCGCAGCTGATGGCGCAGCGGTGACGCCATCGCCTCGTTGAAATGATCGATGTGGTCGAAGACGACTTCATTGCCCAGCATATAATCGGCAGGAGGGACCCCGGCGGCATGTTTCCACGCAAGCGGCAGATAGCACATGACATTGCGGATTGCCGGCAGGCGGGCGAGCAGCGCGGGATGCGTTTCGATGTAATGGCGCACGAACAGCGCCTCGTCGTCCGCGGGGCGATGATAACGCACCATGTAGGAGAACCGGGCATGCAGCGGCGCCGGCGCATCCGTGCCCGCAACGGGATGATCGCTGCGCTGCATGGCTGTGCAGGTGAGCACGCGTTTGCCGAGACCGGCGAGGATAGCCATGAAACGTTTGTCGCCTGTGGCGCGCTCCAGCGCCTCCAATGAGGGGAAGGCGAGCATGGCCAGCCATGCCGGTGCAGGGCCGTCCTGCACATAGGGGTCCTCAGCCTGCGCAGTCGCCGGTGTATAGAGGTCGAATGAGACAAGCTCCGGCAAGCCCGCCCAAAGCTCCATGGCCTGCGGGGCACGCTCGACCGGCCCGGACGAGGAGCCCGATGCGGCGATGGCCACTTCACACACGGTGTTCATTCACGCGGCTCCGTGGTCTAACCTGGGTGCAGGACGACGTGCATGCCTTATAATTGCGAAATCCCCTACGGCGCCTATTGGAGCACGCCCTTTGCGCGATGGCAGGGGGCTTTTGCCACTCTCCATTCGCTGGAATTTGCGGCCTATACCCTCAAGCGCGAGCTTGATCGGCGCAACATTCCGGGCGAGACGATCGATCACGGGGTGCTCGGTGTCACGGTGCCGCAGAAATCCTCGTTTTACGGGCTGCCGTGGCTCGCTGGCATGGCAGACCTTTCGCAACTGCGCGGGCCCACAGTCATGCAGGCTTGCGCGACCGGCGCCCGCGCGCTCCTCGCAGCCGTCCAGGAGGTGGACGCCGGCCTGAGCACCGCGTCCATCGCCATCACCTGCGACCGCACCTCGAATGGACCCCACGTCTACTATCCGAACCCGCGCGCGCCCGGCGGCACGGGATCCCATGAAGATTGGGTGCTCGACAATTTCAACAATGATCCGCTCGGCAAGCACGCCATGATCCGGACGGCGGAGAACGTCGCGGCCAAGCATCAGATCACGACCTCGGAGCAGCACGATGTGGTGCTCCGGCGCGAGGCGCAATACCGCGCGGCGCTGGCGAACGATTGTGCGTTCCAGAAACGCTATATGACGCTTCCGTTCGAAGTGCCGGACCCTTCCTTCCGCAAGACCACGGGGACGCTCTCGTCCGACGAAGGCATCAATTCGTCCACATCCGAAGGCCTCGCCAAACTCAAGCCCGTCATTGACGGCGGAAGCGTCACCTTCGGCGGCCAAACCCACCCCGCCGACGGCAACAGCGCAATCATCGTGACGATGCCGGACAAGGCCAGAGAGCTCAGCCGTGATTCCAATCTCTGCATCCGGCTGCACGGCTTCGGCTCCGCGCGCTGCAAAGTTGGCTACATGCCGGAAGCGCCTGTGCCGGCGGCGCAGCGCGCTCTCGATCAGGCCGGGCTTGCCATCGACCGCATGGACGCGATCAAAACTCACAATCCGTTCGCCGTGAATGACATCCTGTTCTCTCGCCAGACCGGAGTGCCGACCGAGCGCATGAACAATTATGGCTGCTCGCTGGTGTGGGGCCACCCGCAGGCGCCCACGGGCACGCGCGCAATCATCGAGCTGATCGAGGAGCTCGCGCTGCGGGGCGGCGGCTACGGCCTGTTCACGGGCTGCGCGGCCGGCGATACCGCCATGGCGGTGGTGCTGGAAGTCACCGACCGCGGGTGAGCCGGTCGATGGGCCTGAAAATCGGGATTGATGTCGGCGGCACGTTCACGGATTTCATCGTCGCCGGTCTCGGCGCGCAACCGATCATTCACAAGGCGCTCTCAACACCCGAGGATCCTTCGATTGCAGTGCTTGCGGGCATGCGGGAGCTTGCGGCCCGGCTGGACCCGCCGCGCCCATTCGCCGAGTTCATCGGCTCGATCGATACCATCGTGCACGGAACAACGGTCGCGACGAACGCAACGCTCACGCATACGGGTGCGCGCTCGGCACTCCTTACAACTCGCGGGGTGCGCGACGCGCTGGAAATGCGCCGCGGCATTCGCGAGCGGCAATACGACAACCGCTACACCAATGTGAAGCCGCTGGTGCCGCGCTATCTGCGCATTGGGGTCGGCGGGCGGCTTGACCGCAATGGCACCGAACTCGAGCCGCTCTCGCTCGATGACATCGCCCGCGCGATCGCGCTGTTCCGGGAGGAAAAGGTCGAGGCAGTTTCCATCTGCTTCATGAATGCGTTCGCGAACCCCGCGCACGAGCAGGCCGCAGCCGAGCTGGTTCGGCGCGAATTGCCGGACGCTTATCTGACCGTTTCCACCGATCTCCTGCCGTCGATTCGCTTCTACGAGCGCGTGAGCACGACCGCGCTGAATTCCTATGTCGGGCCGAAGCTCAATCATTATCTCGATCAACTCGTCGCGCGGCTGCATGGCGCCGGCTTTCGCGGCATTCTTCTCATCATGCAGTCGAACGGGGGCGTGATCTCGCCACAGCTGGCGCGCGAAAAAGCAGCCCTGACGCTTTTGTCAGGACCGGCGGGCGGACCCGGCGCCGGCCTGTTCTTTGCCAAGGGCATCGGCACAGACCGCTGCATCACCACCGACATGGGCGGAACGAGCTTTGAAGCATCCGTCGCGATCGGACAACCCGGCACCATCAGCGACGGCGAGATTGCGCGGCACAAGATCGCACTGCCCATGCTCGATATCCACACCATCGGCGCAGGCGGCGGCTCAATCGCCTGGCTCGATGAGGGCGGATTGCTCCGCGTCGGACCGCAAAGCGCGGGCGCGGCGCCGGGGCCGGCCTGCTATGCCAAAGGCGGCAAGCTGCCGACCACCACCGATGCCAATCTCGTGCTCGGCTATCTCGATCCGGATTATTTCGCCGGCGGCAGCATGCGGCTCGAGCGCGCGGCGGCCGAGCACGCTCTTGACACGCAAATCGCGACGCCGATGGGGCTGACCGTCGAACAAGCAGCCGCCGGCATCTACCGCGTCGCCTGCAACAACATGGCCCAGGGCGTGCGCGAGGTGACCATCAAGCGCGGCTATGATCCGCGCGAGTTTGCTCTCATCGCGGCTGGCGGCGCCGGACCGATGCATTCGTGCCTGATCTGCAGCGAGCTCGAAATTCCCGTACAGATTGTGCCTGCGTGTGCTTCCGTCATGTGCGCCTATGGCATGCTGCTCTCCGAGTTGCAGCACGATTTTGTGCGCACCTTCATCGCCCGTCTGCAATCGCTCGATTGGGAACGCCTCGCCGGCGTTCTTGGCGACATGCGGCGCGAGGGCGATCGCCTGCTTGATCAGGAGCAGGTGCCGAAGGACCGGCGCCGCATCCGCATCCGCTTTGATTGCCGGTACACCAAGCAATACCATGAGGTCTCTTTCGATGTCTCCGACGCGGCAATCAAAGAACGCGACAGCGAGACCATCGCGCGCGCATTCCACGCGGAGCACGACCGGCTTTACGGATACAGCCTGGAAGCAGAGCCGATCCCGATTGAGATCATCAATGTCCGCCTGCATGCAATTGGTGCGACCGAGGCAGCGCCTTACCCCGCGGAGCGGTATAGCGGCACAGATGCGAGGGCCGCCCGCAAGAACAGGCGCGCGGCCTATGTCCCGGAAACCGCATCATTCGAGACCATCCAAGTATACGACGGCGCTCGCTTGCGCTGCGGCAACATGATCGCGGGGCCGGCGATCATCGAGACCGCGACCACGGCCGTGCTTGTAACGGAAAGCTACGATTGCGTGGTCGATCGCCACCGATCGTTCGTCCTTTATCGTAAAGGCAGCGAGGATCTCGTGCGCAATTGCTTCGAACGACAAGCCGAGCTGGTCGCCCCATGACCATCGATCCCATCCTGCTCTCGGTCTATGCGCGTACATTCCGCTCCATTACCGACGAGATGTCGCTCTCCATGGAGCGCGCAACCCGCTCGCCCATCCTGTGCGAGGCCAAGGACTACGTGACCGGCCTCTACGATGCCGAAGGCCGCATGCTCGAGCAGACCGAGAACCTGCCCATCCTCGCTTTCTCGCTGGCTCCGGTGTGCAAATACATCCGCAATTATTTCGGCGACGATATCCATTCCGGAGACGTGATCTTTCACAACGACGTCTTCTCTATGGGCAACCAGAACAACGATGTCGCCGCCTACAAGCCCATCTTCTTTCAGGATGAGCTCGTCGCGTGGACCGCGGTGAAGGGCCACCAGGCAGATATCGGGGGCGCCGTCGCCGGCGGCTACAATCCGAACGCGGTGGAAGTCTGGCAGGAGGCGCTGCGGATACCCCCGGTCAAGGTCTACGAGAAGGGAAAACTGCGCAAGGACGTCTGGGATCTTATCTTCGCGAACATCCGCTTCGATATCGTTCAGCACGACATGAAAGCGGAGATCGGTGCCTGCCGGGTGGGCGAGCGAAGAATGCTGGCGCTGCTGGAAAAATACGGGCGCGCAAGCTTCGAGGCACACAAGGAGACGCTGTTCGAGGCAACCCGCAAAATGATGGAGAGCGAGATCGCGACCATTCCGAGCGGGATCTACAAAGGAGAGGCGCGGGTCTATTACGATGGCCGCCACGAAGGCTCGATCTTCACCATTCGCGTCACCATCACGGTGAGCGACAAGCACATCAGGTTCGATTACTCTGAGACCGATCCGCAGACCAACGGCTTCGTCAACGGCACCTTCACCTCGAGCGCGTCGGCGACCGTGCTCACCCTGTTGCAGATGGTCAATCCCGATATTCCACACAACGAGGGCATGATTGCGCCGATCGAGATCGTCATCCCACAGGGCACCATCCTCAACGCGGCCTATCCCAAGGCCACGACTTTCGGCAACCATTTGTGCCCGCCCAATGCCGAAGCCATTCAGCGCGCGCTCGCCCCTGTCATGCCGGATCGTGTGACTGCGGGATGGAATAACCTCCTCTGCTCACTGACGACCGGCCTCGACCGGGAGAAAAACGAGCGCTACGTCGATATAGGTTTCATGGGCCTCAAAGGCGGCTCCGGCGCGTTGCGGGGGACTGACGGCTATGACCACATCGGCATGATCGATGCGTCGGGCGGCGTGCTCGACCAGGATTACGAGATGTTCGAGCAGCACACGCCTCACCGCCTGGTCAAACACGAGCTGCTGATCGATTCCGCCGGCGCCGGCCAATGGCGCGGTGGTTTGGGCGTGGAGACGATTTTTGAGATCGGCTCGGATGATACTCAGGTGGTGACGTTCGGTGATGGCGACTTCGAGCCGGCTTTCGGCCTGTTTGGGGGCGACAGCGGCTCGCTCAATTTCATCCGCCTCACCTATCCGGATGGAAAAGTGATCACGCCAAAGAACAAGGACCTGATCGCGGGCGTGCCGCGCGGCACCATCTATCACCAGCAGGCGGGCGGCGGCGGGGGCTACGGCGATCCGAAAAAGCGCGACCGCGCCAAGCTGATGGACGAAGTGCGCGACGGCCTCATTTCCCCGGAAGCCTCCCGCGAACTGTATTGTGTCTGGTGAGGCTGTGACACCGCGCACCGTGCTCAGCCTCGAACAGGCGCTGTCGTTGCCGTCCGCAACGCTGCGGTTCGCGCAGCTGGGATGGCGCGTGATCCGCATCGAGGCAACAAAGAGCGACAGGGGGCTTCCCGGCGATCCCAATCGTTATATCGGCAGCCGCGTCGCTGACCATGACCGGCGCAGCTATTTCATCGCGCCCAATGTCGGCAAGGAGGCGATTGCGCTCAATCTCAAGCACCCGCATGGCCAGGAGCTGCTGCGCCGCCTGATCACCGCGCTTCCTGTCGATGTCTTCTGCTGCAACACTTTGCCCTCCCGCTACGGATCCCTCGGGATCGGCTACGATACGCTGTCCGCGGTGAAGCCCGACCTGATCTGGGCCGGCATTTCGGCCATGGGCCCCGACTATCCCGACGTGCCGGGTTATGACCCAGTGATTCAGGCCATGTGCGGCTACATGGAAGTGACCGGCGATCCCGCGGGGGCACCGACCCAGATGGGCCTGCCGGTCATCGATCTCAAAGCAGGCGATGAAGTCTATGCCAATGTGATGCTGGCGCTGCTCGAGCGCAGCGAAACCGGCCGCGGCAAGGCGATTCATGTTTCCATGCTGCAGGCGGCGGCATCCTGGCTGATCACGGTTCTGCCGCTGATCGATTTTGATTGCGAGCCCGGCGAGATCACGCGCTCTGGCAATGAGCATCGCAAATTCATTCCGACCAACGTCTATCCCGCCAAGGATGGATTCGTTTACATGGCGATCGGCAGCGACGTGCAATGGCGCCGGCTCACGGCCGTGCCGAAATTCGCCCCGGTCGCGAATGAGGTCCGCCTGACCAACGAGGGCCGGCACACGGAGCGAAAACAGATCCATCGTGATATGGCTGCGGTGACAAGCCGTCACTGCGTCGATGAGCTGCTCGCGGACTTGCGCTCGGCGACCATCCCCGCGACCCGCATCTTCGATATTGCCCAGGTGCGCGAATTGCCGCAATTGAAGGAACGGCTCACGCGAACCACCATGCCGGACGGAAAGCCGGTGCGCATGCAACCGATGGCGGTCGATGATGACGCTGCGAAACGCGAGCTTGCGTTCCCGCCGAGATATGGCGCTGATACCAGACGCGTGCTTGCGCAGGCGGGCTATGGGCCGGCCGAAATCGACGCGATGGCCGCAGCAGGCATCGTTGCCTGTGCGGATCCTGCTTGAACGCGAGGGAAACACCATGAAGCTGTTATTGACGGTGGCATTCGCCCTTTTGAGCGCGTACGGGGCAAGCGCACAGGAGATCACGATCGGTCTCACCATGGGAGCAACGGGACCCGGGGCTTCGCTCGGCATTCACTACAAGAACGCTTTTCAGTTGATGCCGAAGACGATCGCCGGTTCGCCCGTGAAGTTCATCATCTACGAAGACAAGACCGATGCCACGGAGGCCGCCAAAAACGCGCGCAAGCTCATCAGCGAGGACAAGGTCGACGCGGTCATGGGCTCGGTTTCGGTGCCATCAACCACGCAGATCGCTCAGATCGCAACCGAGCTCAAGACGCCGCTGCTCGCCCTCTCGCCCGTCGCGCTGTCGCCCGACAAGCTGGAATGGGTGTTCGTCGTGCCGCAGCCCACCCCGCTGATGATGGGAGCGGTGGTGGAGCATATGAAGGCGCACGGCATCAAAACGGTGGGCTATATCGGCTTCTCCGATTCGTGGGGCGATCTCGTCCTGGCGGCAACGGAGAAGGAAGGGGGACCCGCGGGTATCCAGATCGTGACCAACGAACGCTACGGACGCGCCGACACCAGCGTGACCGGCCAGGTGCTCAAGGTGCTTGCCGCAAATCCGGATGCGATTGTTGTCGGCGGGTCAGGGACGGGCGGCGCGCTGCCCCATGTCGCTTTCGTCGAGCGCGGCTACAAGAAGCAAATCTATCACAATCATGGAACGGTGAACCGCGAGTTCATCAAGGTGGGCGGGAAGGCGGTCGAGGGTGCGATTGCGCCCACTGGCCCGCTTATCGTGCCGGAGGACTTGCCGGACGACAATCCGATCAAGCCCGTCGCGCTCGATTTCACCAAGCGCTACGAGCAGACCTTCGGCGAAGGGAGCCGCAACGCGTTTGCCGGCTACAGCTATGACGCCTTCCTGCTGCTCAATGCCGCCGTTCCTGCGGCGCTGCAGAAGGCAAAGCCCGGCACGCCGGAATTTCGCCAGGCGCTGCGGGACGCGCTTGAAAACGTCCACAATGTGGTGGGCACCCACGGCATCTACAGCATGAGCCCGAAAGACCACTCCGGCCTCGACAGCCGCGCGCGCGTGCTGGTGCATGTCGACAACGGCACCTGGCGCCTGCTGAAATAGCGAAGACTAGCGCACCGATGAACACCGCGATTGCGTTATGGCTCTCGCAGGACGCGGTGATGAACGGAGCGATCTACGCGCTCCTCGCTCTCGGCCTCATCGTCGTCTACACGGTTACCCGCGTCATTCTGGTCCCGCAGGGTGAGTTCATCTCCTATGCGGCGCTCTCGCTTGCCACGCTGCAGGCGGGCGCGGTGCCCGGAACGGTTTATCTGCTCATCATCGCGGGCGTTTCGGTCGCGCTTGTCGACATAATCGCACTCGTGCGTCGAAGTCCAAACCGAGGCGCCGCACCTTCGACCTCGCCCCGCAACGATGCATCAGGCGCTATTGCCAGGATTTTATTCTGGAACGTGCTCGTGCCGCTCCTCGTCGCGGCCGCCGCGTGGTGGTCGGCATCGCTCCGCGATCTTCTTGTGCTGCAAGTGCTTGTCACGATTGCGATCGTCACCCCCATGGGGCCGATGCTCTACCGGCTTGCGTTCCAGCCGCTCGCGAATGCTTCGATCCTCGTGCTGCTGATTGTCGCGGTTGCGGTTCACTACATGATGACCGGGCTCGGCCTCGTTTTTTTCGGCGGTGAAGGGCTGCGCTCGCAGATGTTTCCGGGCCTGACGTTTCAGCTCGGCATTCTCAGCATCACGGGGCAAAGCATCGCGGTGGTGATCACTGCCGTGGTGCTGATCCTGGTCCTGGCGGTGCTGTTCGGGCGAACGCTCTATGGCAAGGCGCTGCGCGCCACTGCAATCAATCGGATCGGCGCGCGCCTCGTCGGAATCTCGGCCGAATTCTCCGGTCGGCTCGCCTTCACCTTGGCGGCCTTAATCGGCGCGGTTTCCGGCATTTTGATCTCGCCCATCACGACCATCTATTACGACACTGGCTTCCTCATCAGCTTGAAGGGCTTCGTCGGTGCCATCATCGGTGGCATGACGAGCTATCCCGTCGCTGCGATTGGCGCAGTCATGGTCGGGTTTCTTGAATCTTTCTCTTCGTTCTGGGCGAGCGCCTTCAAGGAGTCGATCGTCTTCACGCTGATCATTCCGGTTCTGCTTTGGCGCTCGCTTACGGCGCGGCGCATCGAAGAGGACGAGGAGCCGTGAGCCGCCGCGTGCTGACGCTCGCAGCCGTGCTGCTCCTGCTCGCTGCTCCGCTCGTTCTGCCGGAATTCTATGTGACGCTTCTCAATTACATCGGGCTGTCCAGCATCGTGGCGCTTGGCCTTGTGCTGTTGACCGGCGTTGGTGGACAGACCTCTTTCGGGCAGGCAGCCTTTGTGGGGATCGGGGCATATACCACGGCGCTGCTCGCGACCCGGTACGGCATCTCCCCCTGGCTCACCTTGCCGGCCGGTATCGCATTGACCGTCGTGGTCGCGCTTTTTCTCGGCTTCATCACCTTGCGCCTGTCCGGTCATTACCTGCCGCTTGCGACCATCGCCTGGGGCATTGCGATCTACTACCTGCTCGGCAACCTGGAACTGCTGGGAAAATATTCCGGCATTGCCGAAATCCCTCCGCTTACGCTGTTTGGCGTCGCGCTCGCAGACGGCCGCACGTTCTATTATGTGATCTGGTCGGTCGCGCTGCTCGCCCTGTTTGCGGTGAGCAATCTGCTCGATTCGCGCTGCGGGCGCGCCATCCGCGCGCTCAAGGGGCGCACGACCATGGCCGAGTGTTTCGGCGTGAACACCGCGCGGCTCAAGATCGTCATCTTCGTTTATGCGGCGGTTTTGGCGGCGCTGTCGGGCTGGCTCTATGCGCATTTTCTGCGCTTCGTGAGCCCGCAGCCGTTCGGCGTAAACGCGAGCATCGACTATCTGTTCATGGCGGTGATCGGCGGCTCAACCGAAGTCTGGGGCGCGGTGATCGGCGCAACCGTGCTGACCTTTCTCAAACAATGGCTTCAGGAGCTGCTGCCGAAGCTGACATACGAGAGCGGCAATTTCGAAATCATTGCGTTCGGACTTTTGGTCATTGTCATGCTGCACCGGGCGCGTGACGGGCTGGTACCGTATTTTGCCAGACTCGTTCCTGCAGACCGCAAACGCATGTTGCCGGTAGCGTCCGAACCGCCGCCGCGACGTGCGCAGCCGCAGCGCGGCGACCTGCTGCTTGAATTGCAGGGCGTAGCCAAGCGTTTCGGGGCATTGGTCGCAGTGAAGGACCTCTCGTTTGAGATGCGCAGCGGAGAGATTCTCGGGCTGATCGGTCCGAACGGTGCCGGCAAAAGCACCGTCTTCAATTTGATGACCGGGGTGCTTGCGGCCGATGAAGGCAAAATCGTTTTTCGCGGCGAGCGCATCGAGCATCTCGCGCCCCGCGATATCGCGCGGCGCGGCATCGCCCGCACCTTTCAGCACGTCAACGTTCTTGCCTCGCGCAGCGCGCTGGAGAACGCTGCGCTCGGGACCCATCTGCGCGGACGCGCGGGCACCTTGTCGGCGACGCTGCGCTTCGACCGTGCGGAAGAAGCGCGCTCGCGCCATGAGGCTCTGAGCCGGCTCGAAGCCGTCGGACTGCGCGGGCATGTTTTCGATGCTGCAAGCACGTTGCCGCTCGGCTCCCAGCGCCTGCTCGAAGTCGCGCGCGCGCTCTGCGCCGACCCGGTTCTGTTGCTGCTCGACGAGCCGGCGGCCGGATTGCGCCATCTCGAAAAGAAGGCGCTCGCCGATCTCATCCGCTCGCTGCGGGGATCCGGGCTCAGCATTCTCCTGGTCGAGCATGACATGGACTTCATCATGGGGCTTGTCGATCGTGTCGTCGTGATGAATTTCGGCGAAAAGCTTGCGGAGGGTTCGCCGCGCGAGATCGGCACCAATCCCGACGTGCTCGAAGCCTATCTCGGGAGCGTCGCATGAGCGGCCTCCACGTGCGCGGGCTTTCGGCCGGCTACGGCAAGGTCGAAGTGCTGCATGGGCTCGATCTCGATGTCGGCGCCGGCACGATCGTGACCGTCATCGGTCCGAACGGCGCCGGCAAGACGACGCTGCTCTCGGCGCTCATGGGGCTCATTCCGGCGCACGGCTCGGTCCATTATGGCGATGAGGACCTCTCCGGACTGCCCACGGAGGCGCGCGTTCCGCGGCTTTGTCTCGTCCCGGAGCGGCGCGAGCTGTTCGGCGAGCTTTGTGTGGAAGACAATCTTTTGCTCGGCGCTTTTCCCCGCATCCGCCGTGGCGAGCGTGACGTGCAGCGCGACATGGCGTCGGTCTACGAGCGGTTTCCTCGCCTGCAGGAACGCCGGCGCCAGCTCGCAGCCACGCTTTCCGGCGGCGAGCGACAGATGCTTGCACTCGGCCGCGCTTTGATGGCGCGGCCCGCGCTGCTGATGCTCGACGAGCCAAGCCTCGGACTCGCGCCCAAAATTGCTCGCGACATCTTTCATGTGATTGCCGAGCTCAGGTCGGCTGGGGTTGCAATCCTGCTGGTCGAGCAGAATGCCCGCGCCGCTTTGCAGATTGCCGATTACGGCTATGTGCTGGAGATGGGCGAGCTGGTGCTGCAAGGAGGAGCCGCGGAGCTCGCGGCAAGCCCGCGCGTGGTTGAGACCTATCTCGGACTGACGGCGGGCGCGCGGTGAGCGGTTGCGAGCGACCGCAATGCCCAATGGTGCTGCCTCACCGCAATCCGCCGGGCGTGCAGACTTCGTCCGCGTTGGTCAGCGTTCCCGTCTGATCAACGAGGTCGCAAACGATGACGGTCGAAGGCGACCTCGATGTGCTCGAGCTGGAAGGCCGTGCGACGATGGCTTGCGAGCTGGATCCGGTCGATCCCGTCGAGCCGGTCGCGCCAAGGGTCGTAGCTGCTCCCGGCGCGCCGAGAGGCGCGCCGAACGTCGAGCTTGTCGACGAGGAGGAGCTCGCTTGAGCTCCGAAGACGAGCGCAACCAACAGGAGAAAGATCGTTCTTGCCATTGCCGGCCTCCGTTTGACCCTAAATGCGCTTCCAATTTGAGAAAATACAACCACAATTTGCATCCGTAATTTTACTCGCGTTGCCCCTGTAAATAACAGAGAATTTACAGGCACGGGCGTGCTCCGCAGCAGTGACGAAGGTTCGTACCGCCCCGGCACCCATATTGCCGGGCGAACCCGACGGCCGCATTTCGGGCATCCTGATTGCTTTCCATTCCGAAAAACTACAACCTTATGTTGTATTTGGTTCATGCACAACTTATGTTTGTTATCCCTGCACTGTCTGCCGCTCGTGCAATAGGAACGGCATAAGCCACTTATACCATCACTCACATTTTGTAGTCAAATCACTTCCCCCTGCAGTCGCGGGTCCTTGCCATCGGCGCCCGCGCCCGTGGCTAAAATTCCCGCAACAGGCGCCCGTATCCCGCGATGCGATCGTCCACGCCCACGCGCCGCAACGCGTCCCACACAACAGCCGCAAGCGCGCTCACCACGTTCACTCCAAACTCCCGCTCC
>CATPCO010000352.1 GCA_955652925.1 uncultured Xanthobacteraceae bacterium
CATCCCGCCCACCACGACGATTGCGAGCGGGCGCTGCACCTGACTTCCGATGCCGGTTGAGATCGCGGCCGGCAACAAGCCGATGCAGGCCGAAAGCGCGGTCATCAGCATCGGCCGCATGCGCTGCTCGGCCGCATGCCGCATGGCTTCGATCGTGCCCATGCCGCTCGTCGTGAGCTGGTTGAAATAGGTGGTGATCAGAATGCCGTTCATGACCGATACGCCGAACAGCGACACAAATCCCACCGCCGCCGAGATGCTGAAATCAATGCCGGTGACATAGAGCGCGATGATGCCGCCGCCGACCGCAAACGGGATCCCGGCAAGCGCCATGAGACTGTCGCGGAACGAATTGAACAGGCCATAGAGCAGCAACAGGATCATGACCAGGCTGATGGGAACAATCACCTGCAGGCGCTCCTTGGCCTGTTGCAGCTCCTCGAACTCTCCCGCCCAGTCGACACGGTACCCGGTCGGGAGCTTGACGTTGTCCGCGATCCGCTGCTGCGCTTCCGCGACCGTGCTGCCGAGATCGCGCCCGCGCACGCTGAACTTGATGGGAATGTAGCGCTGATTGCGCTCGTGATAGATGTAGGACGCGCCGGTCTCGAGCTCGATATCCGCAAGCTCGCTCAAGGGGATATAGGCATTCGTGCCGCTCGGGGTGGTAAAGCCCACCTTGATGTTGCGCACGTCGTCGACCGTGTTGCGCTGTTCCGGCGCCAGGCGGACGGTGACATTGAACTGGCGGTCGGCTTCGAGCTGCGTGGTGGCCACCGCGCCGCCAAGCGCCGCCTGCACGATGGTATTCACGTCGCCGGAATTGAGCCCGTAGCGCGCCGCTCTTTCGCGGTCGACCTTGATGTTTAGGTTGGGTTGGCCGAGCACACGGAAAATCCCGAGATCGGCGACGCCGCGCACCTTGCTCATCTCGCGCATAGCCTGCTCGGCGAGCTTTTCGAGGGTGGCGAGGTCGCGGCCGATGATCTTGAGCGAGTTGGCGCCCTTCACTCCCGATAGCTGCTCCTCGATATTGTCCTGGATGTACTGGGAGAAATTGAAGCCGATTCCCGCGAATTCCGCCGCGAACTCGGACTGGACCTGGTCGAGCAGCTTTTCCTTGGTCATGCCCGGCGCCCATTGGTCGAACGGCTTGAGGGGCACGAAGAACTCGGCATTGAAGAATCCGGCGGCGTCGCTGCCGTCATCAGGGCGGCCGTGCTGGGAGACGACGGTGATGACCTCGGGATGCCGCAGCAGGATCTGGCGCATCTTGGCGACGGCGGGCGTGCCCGCCTCGAGCGATATGGTCGGCGGCATGGTGGCGCGGATCCAGAGATTGCCCTCTTCGAGATGCGGCAGGAATTCGGTGCCGAGCCGCGGCACCAGCAGTCCGACGAGCGCCAGAAAGGCCACGCCGATGGCGACCATGGTCTTCCTGTGGTCGAGCGACCACCCCAGGACGGGGGTGTAGACCTTGCGCAACGCGCGCACGACGATGGTCTCGACCTCGTTCACGTGCTCGGGGAGGAGCAAGGACGCGAGCACGGGGGTGACCGTGAAGGTCGCGAGCAGGGCTCCGATCAGCGCGTAGCCGTAGGTGCGCGCCATGGGATTGAAGATCTGGCCTTCGACGCCTTGCATGGTGAAGAGCGGCACGAAGGCTGCGACCGTCACCGCGGTGGAGAAGAGGACGGCCCGGTCCACCTGCATCGCGCTGCCGTAGATCATGACGAGACGGTTGCTCCAGCCGCGGTGCTGCTGCCCGCCGAATTGCTCGAGCAGCTGTTCCCGCTCGTGGGGCGCTGCCTGGAAATTGCGGAATATGTTCTCGACCAGGATCACCGCTGAATCGACGATGATGCCGAAGTCGACGGCGCCGACGGAGAGCAGATTGGCATCCTCTCCGCGCAGCACCAGGAGAATGATGCTGAAAAACAGGGCGAATGGAATATTGACGCCCACGATGATGGCGCTGCGCAGATCGCCGAGAAAGATCCACTGCACGAAAAAGACGAGCAGGCAGCCGAAGATGAGATTGTGCAGAACGGTGCTGGTGGTGACCGAGACGAGCGTGGTGCGATCGTAATAGGGAACGATCTTCACCCCCGGAGGCAATGTGCCATCATTGTTGAGCCGCTCGACGGCCGCCTCGATGCGTGGCACCACGTCGTTGGTGTGGAGCGTGCGATTCATGACCACGATGGCGGTGACGACGTCGTCGTCGTCGTCGCGGCCGGCCTTTCCCAGTCGGGGCACGTTGCCGACATAGACCTTGGC
Organism: uncultured Xanthobacteraceae bacterium; assembly: GCA_955652925.1. Taxonomy (GTDB): domain Bacteria; phylum Pseudomonadota; class Alphaproteobacteria; order Rhizobiales; family Xanthobacteraceae; genus VAZQ01. The sequence continues at coordinate 2,281 of CATPCO010000352.1, forward strand.
CACGTTCTTTACCTGGACCGGCACGCCGTTTGACTGCGTGAGCACGATGTTCTCGATATCGTTGACTTTCCAGCCCTGGACGAGGTCGTTGGTGCCGCCGCTGTCGATGAGGCCGATGCCGCGGATATTGGCGGACTGCTGGCCGATATTGATGGTGCGCCCGCCTACGTTGGTGTTGGCGTTGCCGATGGCGGCGATCACCTGCGGCAGCGTGATGTTGTAGGCGTCGAGCTTGTTGAGGTCGACCTCGACCTCGTATTCCTTGGTGGTGCCGCCCCAGGTGACGACCTGGACGACGCCTTCGACGGTAAGCAGGCGGCGCTGGATGACCCAGTCCTGGATGGTGCGAAGATTGGTCAGCCCGATGTGCGGCGGCCCGACCACCTGATAACGATAGACCTCCCCGACCAGACTCGAGCCCTGGATTGTGGGTGAAACATTATTTGGGAGGTTGACGTTCTGCTGGAGGCTGAGCGCCGCCTGCTGTTTGGCGAAATAGTAATCGACGCCGTATTTGAAGGTCACGCGGACGAAGGAGAGGCCGTAAAAGGAGGTGGAGCGGATGATGTCGACGCCGGGGGTAGTTGCGAGGCCGACCTCGATGGGGATGGTATAGTAGCGCTCCATCTCCTCGGCGCTTTGTCCGGCGGCCTGGGCGGTGATTTCGAGGATGACGGGGGCGGGGTTGGGATAGGCCTCGATGTTGAGCTTGGAGAAGGCGATGAGGCCGCCGCCGATGAACACGATCAGGCCCAGGAGGATGATGGGCCGGCGCGACAATCCGAAGGAGAGGAGCCGGTTGAGCACGGGTTATGCGGTCAAGGAATGCGCGTTTGATGAGCCCCGCTGCGCGGCCTTTACCCTCCAGCTGTCAACGTTTTCGGACGCAATGATCTCTCTAGAAGGGATGGCTTACGCGAGCCTTACGGGTGCAGCAGTATATGACGGGAGATTTCGCCGCCGGCAAGCCGCGCCCATGGGCTTGGTGCCGTGAGCCATTGTAACCAGTCGGCGTCGCGGGCCATGACGGCGCAAGGGAGGAAAGAGATGAACGGGCGTTTCGATCTGACCGGACGGAGCGTGATCGTGACCGGGGGAGGTAAGGGGATCGGCAAGGTTTATGTCGAGGAGTTCGCCCGCGCGGGCGCGCGCGTGCTGGCAGCCGATATCGACGAGGCGGCGGCCAAATCGGTGGCCTCCGCGTTGAGCGCAGAAGGCGCGATCGTAGCGGGGCTTGCCGTCGATATTGCGAGCGAAGAATCCAACAAGGCGATGGCGGCGGCAGCGCTCGAGCGCTTCGGGCGCATTGACGTGCTCGTCAACAATGCTTCGCTGATGAGCGTGCTGGCGCGGCGCTCGTGGCTGGAAATCCCGGTCGAAGAATGGGACCGGGTGATGGCTGTGAATCTGCGCGGGATGTTTCTCTCCTGCCGCGCGGTATTTCCGGCTATGCAGGAGAGGAGGCACGGCAAGATCGTCAACATCTCCTCGTCGCGGGTGTGGGAGGGGACGCCCAACCGGCTGCATTATACCACCTCGAAAGCGGGCGTGATCGGCTTTACCCGCGCGCTCGCACGCGAGGTGGCGGAATTTGGCATCACCGTGAACGCGGTGACCCCCGGAATGACCCAGAGCGACACCCAGGTGGCCAGCTCCTCGGCGAACTATCTCGCCACGCGCGTTGCGGGCCGCGCGATCGAGCGCGTGCAGGTGCCCGCCGATCTCGTGGGGGCGGTGATGTTTCTCTCCACGCCCGCGAGCGACTTCATGACCGGACAGACCATCAATGTGGACGGCGGCAGGGCGATGCACTGAAGGGGCGGGCCGATGAAGCTTGCGAGCTATATTGCAAACGGCAAGGCAGCCTTCGGCGCGGTGACGGCGGAGGGCGTGATTGATTTGAGCGGGCGGCTGGGCGGCGACTACCGCAGCCTGCGCGAGGCGCTTGCGGGGGGCGAGCTGACGCGGATGAGCGAAGCAGCCGTCATGGCCAAGCCAGATCACGCGCTTGCGCATGTGAAATTCCTGCCCCCGATACCGGACCCGGAGAAGATATTATGTGCCGGCATCAACTACCGCTCGCATGCGGCCGAGACCGGGCGCGAGCTGCCGAAACAGCCCAGCATGTTTCTGCGGCTGGCGAGCACGCTGGTCGGCCATGAGGGGGACATGGTGTGTCCCGCAGTCTCGCGCTGCTTCGATTTCGAGGGCGAGCTTGCGGTTGTGATCGGGCGTCCCGGACGGCACATTCCGGTTGAGCGGGCGCTCGACCATGTGGCGGGATACACGTGCTTTTGCGATGGCAGCGTGCGCGACTATCAGAAATTCTCGGTGACGTCGGGCAAGAACTTTCCGGCCACGGGGCCGCTCGGCCCCTGGATTGTGACGCGTGACGAGATTGGAGATCCGAAGGGACTTGCGCTCACGACGCGGCTCAACGGTCAGCAGGTGCAGCACTCGATCACCGATCTTCTGATTTATTCGGTGGCGCAGATCATTGCATTCTGCTCGGATTTCACGCCGCTTGCCGCGGGCGACATCATTGCCACCGGCACGCCGGAAGGGGTGGGCCACCGACGCAATCCGCCGCTATGGATGAAGCCCGGGGATGTGCTTGAGGTGGAGATTTCGGGGATCGGAGTGCTGCGCAGCCGCGTTGTGGAGGAGCCTGCGTCGGCGAGGGATTAAACTTATTACTGGGGCTAATGTTGTATTTTCAACGCCAAAGGCAGACTCAAGGCCGAGCCATTTTGCAGCCGGGATTGTAGGCCCAATTGCGATCAAGGCCGACCACACACCATTCCACGCCCCAGGTGGCCCCGATGATTCCGGCGTCCTCGGCAATGGAATAGTGGATCACGTGTTTGCCTCCGTCGGAAACCTCGACAATTCCGCTGCAGAACCGGCGCGGGATGGTGTTGGCGGCCCAGGGTCGAAACGCCGTTTCGCGAATCTTCTCAAACGCGACAATTTTGAGATTGGGATCCCAAAAATTATTCTCCTTGGCGTTGAATCGCGATGAAATCTTGACCAGGGCATCCGGATAATCGCACGGGGGCACCACGCCATCGTAGCGCGGGCCGGAGAGATAGAAATTCTTCTCGAGCCAGCTTGCGGCATTGGCGGCTTGCGCCAGGAACAGATCGCTCAGTGCGGCAAGAGCAATCGCCAGTCCAGCCAGTAGCACGCAACGCGCGGACACGACCACGATTCCCCTTGAATTGCCCCGCATGAACGTGACCGGCGAGACCGACGGAATCAAGGCCAAGCCAACCTGCTCAATCAAAGAAGGAGCGCCCTGTGACCTTTGAGCAACGCCGGACGGCCCGCCAGTTGGTCAGTTGCGGCGGACGGGATCAGAACGAAGGGCGTACACTGCGCTGGAGTGCCGTTGGTCGAGGCGGAGGTTTTAGGAAGCGCATCAAGCAGTGACGACAAATTTCCGCTCAACGTAAACGGGAATGGCCGCACCCATGATATCGAGGAGAACACGGACACGGCCGCTGTCGTCGAGGCGGTCCAGTATGCCCAGTTGTTCGGCAAATGGACCGGCAGCAAGGCGAACCTGGGTGCCCACCACGAGGCTTTCCTTAAAACAGAGGAATCCGCTTGTGTCGACGAAGGCAATCATTGCTTCTACCACACCGCGTGGCACTGGATGAGGCTTTTCCCCCTGCATGACGAGGCTGATCACTCCGAACGTTCCATTCACACTCCGCCAGCGGTGCTGAACCAGATCAAGCCTAACGAATAGATAGCGTGGAAAAAATGGGGCAGCGACATTGGTCAGCTTTCTGGCATGGCGCACGGTCTTCAGGCACCGAGGAAGGAAAACTTCGTAGCCCTGATTTTCCAGTTGGCTCTTGGCGCGCAGCTCGCGATTTGGCTGCGTATGCACCGCATACCAGCGCAAGCAACCGTTATCTGTAACTACACAAGGCGCGGAATTTGCCGGCAGCTTCCTCTCGCTGACAGTCTCGCCTTTAGATGCGCTGTCGCTGACGACCTCATTACCCCTGATGAGACGTTGCATCGCCACTCCTATCAGTCCTCGTCAAAGTGCCCGGTCACATCTCGGCATATTCTATACCGTCAAACTCGACAACCCCATCCTATCCTCGTGCCCCCCGAACATCAGGAAAACCGTGCCAGGGCCACCTCCGCCTTACAATAGATGTTGCGATCAGCACAGTCACACCATCTGGTTTTTAATGGCTGAGCGCGCGGGCTGCTACACCGAAGCACCTTGGCCCGCTCCTGCGCTGGATCAAACATGCGCAGCAATTGGCGCTCAGCCACGCGACGCATATAAAGACATGTGCATATTAATATTATCTTGGAACTAATAGAGACCAAATAAAGAACGTGACAGCCGAACGCGCAGAGGGACAGCCCATTGACGCTTGCAGTATCCGGAAAGCGATCGAACGTCACATGTCCCGTCCGCCGTAACAGCCGGAGAGCAAGACGTCATCATCAGGCGATCCATCGAATCGTAACACCAGACCGTGAGCATGTCAGTCTGAGACCTTTCGCGACGGTTGTATGTGGAGTGACAAACCTCTAGGTTCTCCTCCCGAGTTACCGAGCATCGGCGCAGAGCTGGATGGACGCTGTTTCCATTACTGACGATCAAAGATTGTATGTTATTGGCGACATTCACGGTCGATCTGATCTGCTCGACGAAGTGATACAAGAAATTGGCCAAGATTTAGTGGACAACGCTCCTGATAATGCGATCGTTGTTACATTAGGTGACTATGTCGATCGCGGCCCCGATTCACGGGGCGTGCTTGATCGGCTCGCGAGGAATCCATTTCCAATCCCATATGTCGCATTAAAGGGAAACCACGAAGAACTGTTCGAGCTGTTCCTCGAAGATCCTGGGGCGGGATCTCAGTGGCGCCATTTGGGTGGACTTGAGACTCTACATTCATACGGAGTGCCGGTGGGCCCGCTTATGCGGGGGAAGGGCTTCGAAGAAGCGTCTGATATGCTGCGGGCAAGAGTTCCCCCGGAACATCTTGCCTTTCTCTCGTCCCTGAGGACGTTCATCACGTCAGGGCAGTACTTTCTCTGTCACGCGGGGGTACGTCCAGGAGTTCCGCTGGACCGCCAGGAATCCCGTGATCTCCTTTGGATTCGCGGTGAGTTTCTCACGAGCTCGCGGAATTTTGGAAGAATCGTCGTGCACGGACATACTCCGGTTGAACAACCGCAGGTTCTGGCCAACCGCATCAATATCGATACCGGCGCTTTTGCAACCGGGTGCCTGACTTGTATCGTGCTCGAGCGGGGCTCCCATCGGTTTCTCACCGCACGTAAGCGGCTCCGCGACGGGCCGTTGCGGGTTGATGCCCCTAGGGGCGAATAGCGAATAGAGCCCAGCTGGTGAACGGTCGGCGGTGTCGCTGAGGGTGCCCCCGCTCCGCATCGAGGCTAGCGCCCAGTCCCTTCGGGCCCGATTTTGCCAAGCTGTCGGCGCATTTGGCGTGCAGAAGGGGAGCATGAAATCCCCTGTCGTCAAACGCTCTATTGTGATCGCCGGTCACAAGACAAGCGTGAGCCTTGAAGATGCGTTCTGGAAGGCGCTCAAGGAGATCGCATTCGCGCGCCACACCACGTTGTCCGACCTGGTGGCCACCATCGATTCCGGGCGCCAGCACCGCAATTTGTCATCGGCGCTCCGGCTGTTCGTGCTCGAGTTCTATCGCAGTCGGGCGGGCGAGGATAAAGACCGCGAGCACGATGATGCTCCGCGCGAGGCGATGCGGCTCGTGAGTGGCGAATAGCGAACAGTGCGCACGTGGCAGCACGGTAGAGCTACCAGTCAGCCTGTTTTTTTTCGTTCGTAGCGCCCGGCGAGCACGATTGGCTACGCGCCATTCACCATTGCCTCGTCATTGCGGCTGCTGCGCGATCTGATCGAGGATCGGTTGCCAGCGCTTCTGCTCGGCCTCGACGAAGGCCACGGTCTCCTCCGGTGACATGGCGCGCGGATAGCCCCCGAGCGGCGCGAGCTTGCGCCGCACATCGCCGTCGTCTGCCGTTTTGCGCAGCTCGGGCGAGAGCTTCGGGACCACGTCGGCGGGCACTCCGAGCGGCGCCACCAGCAACTGCCATCCGGATGCGAAAAAATCGGGAATGGTTTCGGCAACGGTGGGCAGATTGGGAAACTCGGCAAGACGCGCGCGCGAAGCAACCGCGATCGGCTTAAGCGCGCCGCCCTGGACCGCGCTTGCAATCCCGGGAAAACCTTCGATGACGATGGAAATGCGGCCGCCGAGCGCATCGTTGAGCGCCTGCGCCGGACCGCCGGTATAAGGAACATTGAGGAGCTTGATGCCGGTGCGGCTCTGTAACAGCTCGCCAGTCAGGTGCGTGATCCGGCCGCGCCCGGTAACCGCATAGGCGACCTCGCCCGGATGTGATTTGGCAAGCGCGATGAGCTCCGCGAGACTCGTTATTCCCGACTCCGCCGTCGCCGCAATGAACATCGGCTGCTCCGACACAAAGCCGATTGGGAGGAAGTCGCGTGGCAAATGCAGTGGCAGGTTTGGCGCCGCGCCGGGCAAGGTCGCGAACACGGAGGCTGCCGGAGAATAAAGCGTGTAACCGTCCGGCGGAGAGGTCGCCGCAAGCCGCGCTGCGATGGAGCCTCCGCCGCCGGGCTGATTGACCGTGACGAACTGCGCGCCGACGAATTCGCCGAGCTTGTCCGCAAACACGCGCGTGACCACGTCGACGGTGCTTCCGGGCGCTGAATCAATGATGATTCGCACCGGCTTGTTCGGATAGCCCTGCGCCTGCGCCTGCCCGCCGGCAATCGCTGTAAGGAGAACTGTGACCACAAGACAATGCAGCGTCTTCATGTTGTCTTCACTTTGGCCCCTTGCAGCCCAAGGTCTCGGCGAATGCCTCTCCCGCTTGCATCCCAAGTTGGATAAAGCCGCCGTCGGATGCAAGCAGGGCGAAGCGGACAATCAGCCGCATGCGCGCTCGCCAGCGCGCGCTTTACCATTCGCTATTCACTGTTGGCCATTCGTGGTTCGCTTGCTCGCAATAAGCGCCTTGCTCTCCAGCAGAGCATCGATCTCGGCCTCGCTGTAGCCAAGCTCGATAGCGATGGCGCGGCTGTCGCCGCCGATGAGCGGGGCGGGACGACAATCCTCCCGCAGCCCGGAGGAAAATTTGTTCGGATGGGCCATGTCGATCATCTCGCCTTCCACCGGATGGTCGAGCTTGTGAAAGAAACCGATAGCGTTGAGGTGCTCGTCTTGCGTGAGACTCTCGAAAGTGTGCACAGGACCTGCCGGCACATCCGCCTTCTCCAGGATGCCCAGCCATTCGGCCGTAGTCCGCTGCGCGAGGCCCTGCGCGCGCAATTCAAAATATTCCCGCACATGCGCGTAGCGCGCCGTGACCGAGCAGAAGCGCGGGTCGTGCTTGAGCTCCGGCCGCCCGATCGCATCGAACAGCGCGAAAGCCTGCGCGTCGGTGTTGGCGGAAACGCAGATAAAGCCATCCTTGGTCGCAATGGGCTTGCCGAGAGGATGAAGAACGCGCCGGTCTCCGCTTTCCCCGCGCGGCGGCACGAAGCTGCGGTCGCCAAGATGCTCGGCAAGCACGAAAGCGGTCATGTTCTCGAACATGGGCACCTCGATCGCCTCTCCCTCCCCGGTGCGCTCGCGCCGGTAAAGGGCGGCGAGCACGCATTGCGTGGCAATCAGCCCCACCACGTGATCGGCAAAGACCATCGGCACAAAGCGCGGCTCGCCCAGAACGCGCGCGTTGCAGGCGGCAACTCCCGCCATGCCCTGAATGATGGTGTCGTAAGCGGGGCGGTCGCAGTAGGGACCGTCGCGGCGAAAGCCCGCGAGATTGCAGACGATGAGACGCGGGTGGCGCGCGCGCAGCGCCTCGCTCGCAAGCCCAAGCCGCGCGAGCGCCGCCTCCCGGATGTTGGCGATGAAAACATCGGCGGTGGCGAGCAGCCTCTCGAGCAATTCGCGCGCGGGCTTTTGTTTGAGGTCGAGTGCAAGCGAGCGCTTGTTGCGGTTGAAATGGGTGAACTTGCCCGAGAGCTGTCCGCTCCTGGAAGGGCCTCCGAGGCGGCGCAGCAAATCGCCGCCCGGCGCCTCGACCTTGATGACGTCGGCGCCGTAATCGGCGAGAAACAGGGTCGCGGTGGGGCCGACCACGACCGTGGTGAGATCGATCACCCGGACACCGTCAAGCGGCGCGCTCATGTCTTTTGTTCGAGCGCGACGACATAGGCGCGCGCGCCGTCGCCACCGCACGCCCATAGCTCGGCGCCGTTCTCCGCCGCGCGCCCGTTGAGTGTCATGCTTTGTCCGACAAAGAGCGGCGAGATTGCCCGCGCAGCATAGCCCGCGATCGGAGCCTTGAGATGCGCGCGCGCCGTTTCGACGAGGAGGAGCGCCGTGAGCCCGCCATTCATGACAAGCGCCGGGTATTTCTCCACGTCGCGCGTATAGGGCAGATCGTAATGAATGCGGTGCGCGTTGAAAGTGAGCGCCGAATAGCGGAACAGCAGCACCGGATCGGGCGTGATGGTGCGCGACCAGTCGGGTTTCTGCGCTTCTTTGTAGCCCTGGGAAAGCCCCGGATCGCGCGCAGCGCGATCCGGGCTACTGGGCTCCCGATACACAATATCCTGCTCCTCCGTCACCGCCGCTCTCCCGCCCGTGCTCATCTCGTGCACGACGGTGACGAGCGTAAACGCGCCGCTGCGCCCGGTCTTCGGCTCGACGCGCTTGACCGTCGAGACGCGCGTCACGGCGTCGCCGACCTTGAGCGGCGCATGGAAGCGCACGCGCCGGCCGGCAAACATGCGCCGCGTATCGGGGAGCGGCGGCTGGAAATCGCCCGTCACCGGATGGCCGTCCGGACTGAGCGCGCTCTCGCGCGCGGTGGGACCAAACAGAATGGCGTACCAGCTCTCCGGCATCTCGCTCCCGCGGCGATAAGCGCGTGGATCGTGATCGAGCGTCGCCGCCATGCGCCGAACCGCGCCCAGCACCACCTCGTCTTCCTCCGTCCGCGTTCGCCCGAGCCAATCTTTCAACGCTGTCGGTTCTTGCACGTTCGTGCCTCCTTATAATTAGACCGTAGCCCGCATGAGCCCGTCGAAGCTTTAGCGCAGACGGGTGATGTGTAGCCCGCATGAGCGAAGCGACATGCGGGACCAGCTTCACCCGGATATCGCTCCGCTCATCCGGGCTACTATACGATCGCTACCACAGCCATGCCGCACGTGCGTGCGCCGATGCAAGGAGTCCGACGTGATTCGATCCCTGCTCTATGTCCCTGCCAGCTCGGAGCGCTTCATTGCGAGGGCGCACGAGCGCGGCGCCGATGCCATCATTCTCGATCTTGAAGACGCGGTCGTGCCCGCGGAGAAAGCCGCCGCGCGGGCGCGGCTTGCCGCCGCCGTGCCGAGCGCGGGCCAGCACCGCGCCAAGGTGTTCGTGCGCATCAATTCGCACAACGAGCTGATGCGGCCGGACGCCGAGGCCGCGTGCCGCGCGGGCGCCTTCGGATTGTTTGTGCCAAAGGTGCGCGAGCCGGGCACGCTCGTCGAGCTCGCCTCCTTGCTAGACAGGGTGGAGCGCGCAATCACCCGGCCCGCGACCGTGCTCGTGCCGCTGCTCGAGGACGCCGGCGCCGTGCTCGACGCACGCGTTATTGCGGGCGCCACAACGCGCGTGTTTGCGCTCTCAGCGGGCGGGGAGGATCTCGCGACCGCGCTTGATGCCGAGCCCTCACCCGAAGTGCTCTACCTGCCGAAGCTCCTCGTGCATCTCGCCGCCAAAGCGGCGGGCGTGCGCTCGTTCGGGATGCTGCGCACCGTCGCCGACTACGGCGACCTTGCCGCAGTCGAGAAGAGCGCGCGGGAAGCGCGCGCCTTCGGCTTTGACGGCGCAAGCTGCATCCATCCGAGCGTGGTGCCGGTGCTCAATCGCGCGTTCTCGCCGTCGCGGGAGGCGCTCGATCATGCCCGCCGGCTCATTGCCGCCGCCGAGACGGCGGCGGCGCGCGGCGAAGGCGCCTTCGCCTTCGACGGCAAGATGGTCGACGAGCCCGTGGTCAAGCGTGCCCGCGCGCTGCTGGAGCGGGGGTAATTCCGCGCAAAGCAAGACGTGGACGTTGCGTGCGACACTTCCGTCGTCTGTCCTGCGTCGGCTGTTATCTCATGTTCGCCCAGGGGTCGGAATTCTTCTGATCGGGAATCCTTTTCAGCGCGTCTTTGTAGGCCTTTTCAGCCGCGGCGTTCTTTTCTTTTTGCTCCTGCGACTGCTGGCTGTTTTCGGAGCGCTTGCCCCCCCTTTCCTCGCGCCTGGCCATAAGCCGGCGCGGCCAACAAGGCGATCGCCGCAATCGCCAAAACCAAATTTCGCACGGATTATCCCCTCAGCCAGCGCCCCGCGCATTTTCGATAGAACCTTTTAGCGGCAAAAATTCGACTGCTGTTGTCGTGGGCGTGCGCACTCCGTTCAAGGTTCTTCATCGCGCAGGTCGAAAGCGTCGCTATTCCTGATCGGCGGACAATCGCCTGTAAACAATACATAAAAACGCTGCTTCGCCCTAATTCACTCTAACAAAACGGTAACTTGAATAGTCGCTGAGGATCAATAGCTTTTGTGGGGGAAAGTTGAGGGTCACGTGATTGAAATGGGGCACACAAGATTACCGGGGGCGCGTCGGTCCGCTCTGCTTGCATTATCTCTGGTTGTAGTCGGAGCAATCGGAGCAGCGTACTGGTATTGGACGCAGGGCCCCTCTCCCGCGCATGCGGCGCGATCTCCCGCGACGGCGGGAGTTCCCGTGAGCATTGCGCTCGCCGCGCGCCAGGATGTTCCGATCTATCTGTCCGGCCTCGGCACGGTCCAGGCTTCCTTTACGATCGGGATCCATTCGCAGGTGGACGGCAAGCTGCAAGAGGTGCTTTTCACCGAAGGTCAGCACGTCACGAAGGGCGATGTGCTCGCGAAAATCGACCCACGCCTGTTCCAGGCCGCGCTCGATCAGGCCAATGCCAAGAAAGCCCAGGATGCGGCGCTGCTCGTGGCGGCGGAAAAGGACCTCGCCCGCTTCAAGGCCTTGGCACTCAAATCCATCGAGCCGCAGCAGAACGTCGATCGCCAGCAGGGGACCGTGGATCAGCTCAGAGCAGCGGTCGATGCCGATTCGGCCATGATTGAAACCGCGAAGACTCAACTCGATTACACCAACATTACGGCCCCGAGCGACGGCCGCATCGGCGTGCGCCTGGTTGATCCCGGAAATATTGTGCATGCATCCGACCAGGGCGCGCTCGCGACCCTGGTGCTAACCCAGCCCTCAGCGGTGATGTTCACGCTGCCCGCGCGTGCTCTCGACGATGTCCGCGCCGCCATGACGCGCGGACCGGTCGAGGTCATCGCGTTCGATCAGGACAACGTGCGTGAGCTGAGCCGAGGCAAGCTCCTCCTCGTTGACAACATGATCGATCAGACGACTGCCACCATCCGGCTCAAGGCCATGTTCGCGAACGAGGATGATCGCCTGTGGCCGGGCGAATTTGTCAACGCGCGCATTCTGATCGAGGACCACAGCAACGTCGTTGTCGTACCTCCCGCGGCGGTTCAACGCGGACCGCAAGGGCTGTTCGCATGGGTCCTGACTGCCAACAATACGGCGGAGCCGCGCCCGATCGAGGTCGCTGAGAGCACGAAGGATCTCGTCATCGTCACCTCAGGACTCAAGGAAGGCGAACGCGTGGTGACGGGCGGGCAGTACAAGCTCAGAACCAGCGTGCCGGTTACCATCAACTTACCGCCGACCGCGCAAGCGCGGTGACACCCGTGAGTATCTCCGAACCGTTCATCCGGCGCCCGGTCGCCACGACCCTGGTGATGGCCGCGCTCGCGTTCGTGGGCGTGGTCGCCTATCCGTTCCTGCCGGTCGCGCCGCTCCCGCAGATTGACTTCCCCACCATCCAGGTTAACGCGGCCTTTCAGGGTGCCAGCGCCGAGACCATGGCATCCTCCGTCGCCGCGCCGCTCGAGCGGCAGTTCGCGCAGATCCCCGGAGTTACGCAGCTCACGTCCCAGAGCACGCTTGGCGCAACCACGATCATCATTCAATTCGATCTCAACCGAAACATCGACTCGGCAGGCCAGGACGTGCAGGCGGCAATCACGGTGGCAAGTAAGTCGCTGCCGCAGACAATGGGCACGCCGCCGAACTACAAGAAAGTAAACCCGGCCGATTCACCGATCCTCCTGCTCTCGGCGCGCTCCGATACCGTGCCGCTGACCGAGGTCGACGATTATGCCGATCTTTTCCTGGCACAGCAGATCTCGCAGGTCCCCGGTGTCGCCCAGGTCGTGATCTTCGGCGACAAGCAGCCGGCGATCCGCATCCAGGTCGACCCCGCCAAGCTCGCGTCGACCGGCATTACGCTCGAGGAGATCCGCGGCACGCTGGTGAGCTCGACCGCCAACGCCGCCAAAGGCACTATCAACACCGACCAGCGCAGCTTTACCATCGCGGCGAACGACCAGATCACCGACGCGGCGCAATTCAACGACGTCGTCCTGGCCTATCGCAATGGCGCGCCCATCCGCGTGCGCGATGTCGGCCAGGCCATTGCGGAAGCGGTCGATCGCAACGTTGCCGCCTACCACAACAACAAGCCTGGCGTCATGTTGGCCGTTTTCAAGCAGCCGGGCGCGAACGTCGTCGACACGGTCGATCAGATCAAGGCGCAGCTCCCGCAGCTCACTGCCAGAATCCCGCCGGCCGTGCAGGTCGAGACCATGCTCGACCGGACCGTCACCATACGCGCTTCCGTGCGCGACGTTCAGTTCACCCTGGCGCTCACCATCGGACTGGTCGTGCTGGTCGTTTTTCTCTTCCTGCGCAACTTCTGGGCCACTTTCATTCCCAGCATCACCGTGCCGCTGGCGCTGCTGGGTTCCTGCGGGGCGATGTATCTGCTCAATTTCAGCCTCGACAATATCTCGTTGATGGCGCTCACCATCGCTGTGGGCTTTGTGGTCGACGACGCCATCGTCGTGGTCGAAAACATTCATCGTCACATCGAGAACGGCGCAACACCGTTTGCGGCCGCGCTCGAAGGCTCGCGCGAGATCGGCTTTACGGTGCTCTCCATCAGCGTTTCGCTGATCGCGGTGTTCATACCGCTCCTGCTCATGGGCGGCATCATTGGCCGCCTGTTCCGGGAATTTGTGCTCACCGTAACGGCATCCATCGCGGTGTCGGCGCTTGTTTCGCTCACGCTTGCGCCGATGCTGTGCGCGCGCTTCATGCATCGTGAACCGGCGAGTCACGGCCGCATTTATCGCGCCATCGAGGCCGGCTTCAACGCCATGCTCTCCTTTTACCGCGTGACGCTCGACGTGGTCCTGCGCCATCAGGCGATCACGCTCGGCGTGTTCTTCGCCACCATGGTCTTGACCGGCGTGATGTTCGTCCAGATCCCGAAGGGCTTCTTTCCGATCCAGGACACCGGCATGATCTCCGCGTTTGCGGAAGCGGCACAGGACACGGCGCCCGAACAGATGATGAAGCTGTTACGCAACATGAGTGAAGTGGTCCTTGCGGATCCCGATGTCGCAGGGGTCGGACTGTTCACCGGGACAACGGGCGGCGCGGCGTCGGCGAATACCGGGCGCGGCTTCATCGTGCTTAAGCCGCGCGACGAGCGCGCGCTCACCTCTTCCCAGGTCATTGACCGGTTGCGGCCGCAGCTTGCGAAAGTCGAGGGCGCGACGCTGTTCCTGCAGCCGAGCCAGGACATCACCGTCGGTGGGCGCATTGCGCGCGCGAGCTTCCAATACACGCTGCAGGATACCGACATCGCCGAGCTTGCGGAGTGGTCGGATAAATTGCTGGAAAAAATGCGCGCCTTGCCCGAGCTTGCCGACGTTGCGACCGACCTAGCGGCGAATGCGCCCCAGCTCAAGATCACCATCAACCGCGATCAGGCTTCCCGCTTCGGCATATCTCCGCAGCTGATCGACGATACCCTCAACGACGCGTTCGGCCAGCGTCAGATCGCGCAATATTTCACGCAGCTCAAAACCTATTGGATCCTGCTCGAGATCCTGCCGGAGCAGCAGCGCGATCTGGCCTCGCTCAATCTCATCTACGTCAAATCTCCTCTCACCGGCGGCGCCGTGCCGCTCTCCACCCTGGTGAACGTCGAGAGCAACAAGGTGGGTCCGCTTTCGATCGCGCATCAGGGTCAATTTCCGGCCGTGACGCTGACCTTCAATCTGCAGCCCGGTGTTGCGCTCGGACAGGCGGTTGATGCAATCAACCAGGCCGCACGCGAGATCGGCATGCCGGCGTCGGTGATCGGCACGTTCCAGGGCAACGCGCAGGCGTTCCAGTCATCGCTGTCGAGCGAGCCGGCGCTGATCGGGGCTGCCCTGATCGTCGTCTACATCATTCTCGGCATACTCTATGAAAGCTTCATCCATCCGCTGACCATTCTGTCGACGCTGCCATCCGCGGGCATTGGTGCGCTGCTGGCGCTCGATCTCGGCCACATGGACCTTTCGGTGATCGGCATCATTGGCATCATCTTGCTGATCGGCATTGTGAAGAAGAACGGCATCATGCTGGTCGATTTCGCCATCACGGCAGAGCGAGACCAGGGCATGACGTCGCTCGAGGCGATCCGGGAAGCATGCCTTTTGCGCTTCAGACCGATCCTGATGACGACGGCTGCGGCCATGCTGGCCGGTATGCCGCTCGCATTCGGCCACGGGACGGGCTCGGAACTGCGCCAGCCGCTCGGCTATGCCATGGTCGGAGGTCTTGCACTCAGCCAGCTGCTCACGCTTTATACCACCCCGGTCGTTTATCTTTATCTCGACCGCGTGCAGGTCTGGCTGAGTGGCAAAAGGCCACACCGCCAGCCCGAGCCGGAACCCATTCGAATGGTGGCCGCGGAATAGAGAGCCGTGGCCACCCTCGCTTGACTTGAATAATTACATGTGGTCGGCGCTCCCATTCGCGGTCGCTGCCGTCATCTGCTTCATCGTCCATCGCCTGAACACGGCTCGCCTTGCTGCACACCCCGAATTGCGCGACGCGCAGTGATTTCGGCCCTGCTCGCCCAAGAACGGTGCCAGAACGGACGAAAGTACGTACCGGGGCCTGCGTGTGGCGCGGCCGCAACCAATTCCGCGCAAAGCCCGCAATGGGGCGGGAGTGCTCCAAAATCGCCCTATTTGGCTTTGATGCTGCGCCGCGCCTGTGAATACGCACATTTGCGCCGGCAGCTAGGGGGGACGACGTGGCAGACCTGCAATTGAGAAGGTCCGGCAACTTTTTTGCACAGAGGATGAGCGGGCTTAATTGCCGGATGTTGGCAGGGACCGCGGTTGCCCTGTTCCTGACCGCCCCCGTCGGGGCCTTCGCGCAGGACGCGAGCAAATCACCCGACATCCCGACCGCAACCCTGCCCCAGACTGCCACGGATAAATCGTCCCCAGCGCCTGCAGGTGAAGCATCCGCGCCGGAGACCAACTCCCCGGCTGCGACACCGGCGCTGGCCCCCGCGCCCGATCCGATCGCCTCGCTCGATCCCGGTGACCGCCCGGTGGCGGAAAAGATCCGCGATCTTCTCGCTGCAAAACCCGACAAGCTCTTTGCCAGCAAGAACGAACGCGCCGCGGTCGAATCATTTTATCAGAGCCGAAGCTTTGCGCCCCTTTGGCTCGACAAGGGCAGCGTAAATGCGCGCGCAAAGGCGATCATTGCGCGCCTGAAAATTGCCGATGCTGATGGACTCGATCTCAACGACTATCGCGCGCCGAGTTTTGCCGGCCTTGCGCCGGACGCGCTCGCGGAAGCGGACGTCAAGCTCACCCAGACCGTGCTCACCTTCGCGCGCCATCTTCAGGCTGGGCGTTTCCCTTACAGCCGGATGACGAACAACATCCAGCTGCCGCAAACGCCGCCCGAACCAACGGCAATCATGGCCAAGATGGCCAGTGCCGGCGAGGATGCGGGCAAGGCGCTCGATGAATACGCCCCGCCGCACGAGGCCTATCAGAAGCTCAGGGCCAAGCTCGCCGAAATGCGCGGCAAATCATCAGCTAGCGAGCAGCCGATTGCGGATGGGCCGCTGCTCAAGCTCAATCCCAAGAGTCCCATGCAGGATGCGCGCGTGCCGGCGCTGCGCACCAAGCTTGGCGTCGCGGGCGAAGCGTCCGATCTTGCCTATGATGCCAAGCTCGCGGCGGCGGTGAAGAAATTCCAGCAGGCGAACGGGCTGCCTGCCACGGGCAATCTCGATCCCAAGACTGTGCACGAGCTCAACGCACCGGTGAAGGACAGGCAGGTCGATCTCGTCATCGCCAATATGGAGCGCTGGCGCTGGTACCCGCGCGATCTCGGACGCGACTACGTCGTGGTCAATCAGCCTGACTTTACCCTGAAGGTGATGCACGACGGCGCGCAGGTCTGGACCACCAAAGTCGTGATCGGGGACCCGTCGCCGAACAAGCAGACGCCGCTCCTGAGCGAGACCATGAAGTCAATCACGGTCAATCCCACCTGGAACGTGCCGCCCTCGATCGTCTACGGCGAATATTTGCCGGCGATGCAGATGGATCCGACCGTGCTGGCGCGCATGGGCCTGATCGTCAGCTATGGCCGCGACGGCAGCGTGCATGTGTCACAGCCCCCGGGCGGCGCGAACGTGCTGGGACGGCTGCGCTTCAACTTCCCCAACCGCTTCCTCGTCTATCAGCACGACACCAACGAGAAGTTCATGTTCGCCCACGAGACGCGCGCGTACAGCCACGGCTGCATGCGCATCTATGACCCGCCGAAATATGCCGAAGTGCTGTTGAACCTCGCGCTGCCGAACGAGCACTGGAGCGTGCAGAGGGTCGCGTCAATGTTCGCCCGCGGCGAGCAGGACATTGCATTGCCCGCCGGGTCGATCTGGGTGCATCTGACGTATCAGAGCGCGTTCGTCGACGACGCGGGCAAGCTGCAAGTACGCCGCGACGTCTACAATCTCGACGCCCGCACCATTGCCGCCATCAGGAATGAGCGCGGCATGATCGAGACCGCGCCTCCGGACAGCAAGCCCGAGCAGGAGGTCGCGTCCGCGTCATCATCCGGCCGCCGCAAGGCAGCGCAGCAACGCCCGACGTCGTTCTTCCAGAGCCTATTCTGGGGCGGACGGCCGATGCGCCCACCGGCCGGCATCTACCGGTGATCTGACGCCAAGCTACCCGCGGGCTTGACCAGTCAAGTGGAGTGTTCTCGACTGCCGGTCAGGACCCAAAGGGGAGGACGGCCATGACACGCATTCCGATCATCGATCGCGCCAACATGAACGCGGAGCAGGCGCGCGTCTATGACGCGGCCAAGCAATCGACCGGCATCGTTGGCGGTCCCTATCTCGCCTACATTCGCCAGCCGAAACTGTTCGAGGCTTCCCAGAACCTGCGCGCTTGTCTTGCATCCGGGCCGCTGTCCCGCCGGGAGCAGCAGATCGTGAACCTCACCGTCGCGCGCTACTGGAATGCGCGCTATCCCTGGTACGCGCAGGTGCGCAACTCGCTCGGCATCGGGATCGAGCAGCCGGTGATCGAGGCAATCAACACGCGCAAGGCGCCGGCTCTCCCGAATGCGCGCGAGCAAATGTGCTTTACGGTCGCGAACGAGGTGCTCGCCAACAAGGGCCTGAGCGACGCCAGCTATGCGGCGGCGGAGAAAACGATGGGGCTCGAAAGCCTGGTCGCGCTGGTCGCAGCAACCGGCAGCTTTTCCATGACCTGCCTGACCGCCGCTACCTTCGACATCGATCCGCCCGCCAATAACCCGATCCCACTCGCATAGCGCTCTGTGATCAAACAGCCCAAGGCCGCCTGACCTAACGGCTGTGCAGCACATCGGCGATCCAGTCCCACATGGTGTGCACGCCGATGGTGACATTGTCCACCTGACAATGATGAAAGCCGCCTTCCTCGCGGGTGAAGACCTTGAGCGTCTTGTGCTTGGAGCCGACTGCGTCAAAGCATTTCTGCGCGAGCGCAAGCGGAATCTGCTCGTCGCCTTCGCCGTGCAGGAGCAGGAACGGACAGCGCATTTTCTGCACGATGCCGTCGAGGCGAAACCCTTCGAGCTTCTTGAGCGCCGCCACCTGACTGTCCACCCCGAGCACCCATTGCAGGTGCTCCGGCGGCACTGAGAGCGAGAGCACCATTCCGCTTGCAAGATCATCGAGCCGTTTCGCCCAGATGGCGTGATAATCCCATTGCGCGCCCCAGGCGATGCAACAGGCAAAGCGCGGCTCGAGTGAGGCCGCGCGCGGCGCATAGTAGCCGCCCAGACTCAGTGCCATGACGCCGATGCGTTTCTCGTCAAACTCGGGGCGCGCGGCGACATACTCGTAGACCGGGGTGGCATAACGCTCGGTCTCCGCAATCAGCGGCAGATTGCGAAAGCGCACGCTCTCGCCGTTGCCGGGGCCATCGACGATGAGGCAGCCGATGCCGCGTGCCGCAAGATCGGGAATGCCGTAGCCGTATTGCAGCTCCTTGGTGACATCGAAGCCGTCAAAGAACACCATGCACGCAGACGGTTTGGAGCCTGTGGCGTCCGGATCAGGATGCACGAGCAGCGCCGGCAGGCTCGTATTCTCGTAGGGCACTTCGACCGGCTCGATATGGGGCCGGCGGATCATACCCGCCGCCTCCCTGAAGATTTGCACCGACCTCGCGTAAACGTCCTGGCTGTGCTGGGAGCGCGGGTGGATGAAGCGCTCGCCGGTCTGATAATAGCGTGAGGCGCGCAGGAAACATGCCGCCGCCGTGAGCCGATGCCCCGCTGCCTGCTCGCTGCGCCCGCGCATCTCGATCCTCTCGCCCATGCGCGTCCATTCGTCGAACCAGGCCTTGTCATCGCCGACATGGTCCTCGAGTGCGCGCCCGACGCGGTGCACTTCATCGATCTCGACGCCGGTCCAGGGAGCGGCGCCGAGACAAATAAGCAGCCCCATGGACCAGCGGTAATTGTCCGGAAAATAAAGGAAAGCAGGATCGTCGTTGCGGCCGATCACGGTGACCCCCTTGTAGGGCGGATGGCGTTAGTCCCGCGCACTCACACCGGTTTCTCGCCCAGAATGGTCACGCGACGCAGCAGCCGGCGCTCGCCGGGGCTGAAATCGGTGCGCGCGTGCAAGGTGCAGCGGTTGTCCCACATCAAAAGATCGCTGGGACGCCAGACGTGCTCATAGATGAATTCGTGGCGCTCCTGGTGATCGAATAACAGCTGGAGGAGCTCGTCGCTTTCCGCCTCTGGCATCTCCTCGATGCGAGCCGTCATCAGCCGATTGACATAAAGCGCCCTGCGGCCGGTCGCCGGGTGGGTACGTACCACGGGATGGATATAGAACGGGACGCCTTGCGCGAGCCGCGTGCCGCGCTTCATTGCCGCGGTGTGATAATCATAAGCATTGAGCGCCTTGCGGCCTTCAATGCGCTGCTTGATCTCGGCGGGAAGCGTCTCATAGGCCTTGTAGCCATTGGCAAACAGCGTGTTGCCGCCCACGCTCGGCACCTCGATGGCATACAGCATCGAGGCCATTGCGGGGCGTTCCTGATGACATTGATCGGTATGAAACTGCATCTCCCCGTCAGGCAGCGCGCCAATCGGCTTGCCGTCTTCGCGGATATTGGAAATCAACATCACGGCGGGATGCGTGCGGATATATTCCTTCGTGTGTATGATCGCCGGCGGACCAAAGCGTTCGGCGAAACCGACCTGATCCTCCTCGGTGAGCTCCTGGTTGCGCAGAAGAATCACGAGGTGCTGGTGCCAGGCGGCAAGAACTTGTTCGAAGGTTTGATCGTCGAGCGGCCTGCGCAGATCCACTCCCACGATCTCGGCCCCCAAGGCCGCAGACAATGGACGGCACTGCAAAGCTGACATTTGCGTCTGCGCTTTTTCGGCATGCTGTGCGGGCATTGCGTGTACCTCCATTGCGGCGAAGCGCTACGGCTCCTTGGCGTCAATCAGAACAAACGCGATGCGGCAAGTCTGCGTCCCACGATTGACCCAGGCATGGTTGGTGCCCTGCTGGACCAGCACATCGCCGGCCTTGAGATGGATTTCCTCTTCATCAAGCAGCATGTCGATCTCGCCCGCCATCACCACGGCGTAATCGACCGTGCGCGTGCGGTGCATGGCAGGGTGCCGCGGCGGCAAGCCGCGCTTGGGGGCGCCGTCGCCCAGGCTGTGATGCATGGTGGCGGGATCGAGTTTTCGCATCTCCGCCGTCTCCGGCGGGAATTCGACAATGCGAAAAGCGCTGCCGCCGCGCGGAGGCATGATGCCGATGTCGATGGCTGCGCGGTCGCCCGTGCCGGAGAGATCGGCCGGCGTCCCATCGGTAACCCAGATCAGGCGCGATACGGTCTGCGCCTGCGGACGCACCTTCTTGTGCGGAATGGGACTGTCCATGAGCACGACAGCCTTGTCGTTTTTGTCGATGGTGGTGACAACACGGCGTACGTTTTCACTCAACGGCATGGTCGCGTTTCCTCTGCCTGGGGCGCATAAGCGAAGCGCAATCCTTGCGCCGTGGCAAGCGGCGTGCAGGCGGTAGGCTGGGTCGAGCTCTTTGCGAGACCCAGCTAATGTTGTTGGGTCTCGTGAAGAACTCGACCCAACCAGACATCCCTCGGCGGCAGTCACACGGGCTTGGCATCGACCAACACGAAGGCGAGCACCGCCGGTTCATTCGTGCGATTGCTCCACGCGTGGTTGGTGCCGCGCTGAATGAAGACATCGCCGGCCCTGAGCCGGACCTCGCCTTCGTCCAGCAATGCATAGATCTCGCCCGAAAGCACGATCGCGTAGTCGACCGAACTGGTCTTGTGGAAGCCGGGATGGCGCGGCTTGGAACGATCAAAGGCTTCGCCGTGTCCGGAGCCGTCGTCCGGCTCGAGGCGTTGCGCTTCCAGCGCCGCGAGGCGGCGTTTGTCCGGAGGATATTCGATGATGCGGAACACCGTGCCGTTTTTCGGCGGCGCCAGCCGAAACGGATGATCCGTTGTCTCGGCGCTGCCGGAATTGTCGGCCGGCGATGATCGCGTTTCCCACAATTCCGTGACGATGGCGCTGCCGGGGCTGCGGCAGTAAACGTGCGGCGCCGCGCCATCCATGATGAACACCGACCGGCCGCAAGCGTCGTGGCTCGTGACCACCCGCCGGACCGGCTTGCGCATGGCTACATTTGGCGCTCCACCATCATGCGCCTGATCTGGGCGATGGCTTGCGCCGGATTGAGCTTCTTTGGACACGCCTTGGCGCAGTTCATGATGGTGTGGCAGCGGTAAAGCCGGAACGGATCTTCGAGATTGTCGAGGCGCTCACCGGCGCTTTCGTCCCGGCTGTCCTGAAGCCAGCGATCGGCCTGCAGCAGCGCGGCCGGTCCGAGAAAGCGCTCGCTGTTCCACCAATAGCTCGGGCAAGCGGTCGAGCAGCACGCGCACAGGATGCACTCATAGAGGCCATCGAGCTTCTGCCGGTCTTCGTGGCTCTGCTTCCATTCCTTCGGAGGCGTCGGCGACGTTGTCTTCAGCCATGGCTCGATGGAGGCGTGCTGAGCATAGAAATTGGTGAGATCCGGCACCAGGTCCTTGACCACGGGCTGGTGCGGCAATGGATAGATTTTCACCATGCCTTTGATCTCGTCCGCAGCCTTGGTGCACGCCAACGTGTTCGTGCCGTCGATGTTCATCGAGCATGAGCCGCAGACACCTTCGCGGCAGGAACGGCGAAAGGTCAGCGTCGGGTCGATGTTGTTCTTGATCCAGATCAGCGCGTCGAGAATCATCGGACCGCACTCGCCGGTATCGACGTAATACGTATCGAGCCGCGGATTTTTGCCGTCATCCGGGTTCCAGCGGTAGACCTGATATTCCCGTACGTCGCGCGCACCTGTGGGATAGGCCCAGGTCTTGCCTTCGGTGATCTTCGAATTGCGGGGAAGCGTGAATTGCGCCATGGCGTGCCTCAGTAAACTCTGGCTTTCGGCTCGATATACGAGACTTCATTGGTAAGGGTGTAGGTGTGCACGGGCCGGTAATCGATTGCCACCTTTCCTTTGCCATCGATCCACGCCAGCGTGTGTTTCATCCAGTTCTTGTCGTCCCGCTCCGGGAAATCCTCGCGCGCATGCGCCCCGCGGCTTTCGGTGCGGTTTGCCGCCGAATCCATGGTGACAATCGCCTGCACGAGCAGATTGTCGAATTCGAGCGTCTCGACCAGATCCGAATTCCAGATCAGCGATCGATCGGTGACCTTGATATCGTCAACCGCGGTGAACACCTCGGCAATGAGCTTTTCCCCTTCCTGCAGGACTTCCCCGGTGCGGAACACCGCGCAATTGTTCTGCATCACCTTCTGCATCCGCAGCCGCAGCTGCGCGGTCGGCGTCTTGCCGGAGGCGTGTCGGAATTTGTCAAGGCGCGTGAGCGCGAGCTCGGCCGAATTGCTCGGCAAATCGTGGTGCTTGTCGCCGGGCTGTACAATTTCGGCGCAGCGCGCCGCCGCCGCGCGGCCGAACACGACGAGATCGATGAGCGAGTTCGAGCCCAGGCGGTTGGCCCCATGCACCGACACACAGGACGCCTCGCCGAGCGCCATCAGCCCCGGCACCACGGCATCATCGGCGCCGTTCTTTTTGGTGATCGCCTCGCCGCGATAGTTCGTCGGGATGCCGCCCATATTGTAATGTACGGTGGGAACAATGGGGATCGGGTCTCGCGCTATGTCCACGTCGGCAAAGATACGCGCGAGCTCCGCAATCCCGGGGAGCCGCTCATGCAAGACCGCGGGGTCGAGCTGCTCGAGATGAAGATAAACATGGTCCTTGAGCTTGCCCACGCCGCGGCCTTCGCGAATCTCGACTGTGACCGCGCGCGAGACGACGTCGCGTGAGGCAAGTTCCTTGGCCGAGGGCGCATAGCGCTCCATGAACCGCTCGCCCGCGGAATTGACGAGATAGGCGCCCTCCCCGCGCGCGCCCTCGGTGATCAGAACGCCTGCACCGTAGACGCCGGTCGGGTGGAATTGCACGAATTCCATGTCCTGGAGCGGAAGGCCCGCGCGCAGGACCATGGCATTGCCGTCCCCGGTACAGGTATGCGCGGAGGTGCAGGAGAAATAAGCCCGCCCATAGCCGCCGGTAGCAACGATGGTCATGTGGGCGGCGAAGCGATGGAGCGAACCGTTGTCGAGATTGAGCGCGATCACGCCGCGGCAGCGGCCCTCGTCGTCCATGATCAGATCGATGGCGAAATATTCAATGAAGAACTCGGCCGAATGACGCAGCGCCTGGCCATACATCGTGTGGAGCATCGCGTGGCCGGTGCGGTCGGCGGCCGCACAGGTACGTTGCGCGGTGCCTTTGCCGTAATGGGTGGTCATGCCGCCGAAGGGACGCTGATAAATCTTGCCGTCCTCCCGGCGCGAGAACGGCAGCCCCCAGTGTTCGAGCTCGTAGACCGCATCGGGCGCACTGCGGCAGAGATATTCGATCGCATCCTGGTCACCGAGCCAGTCGGAGCCCTTGACCGTGTCGTACATATGCCAGCGCCAGTCATCCTCGCCCATGTTTCCGAGCGCAGCGGCAATGCCGCCCTGCGCCGAGACCGTGTGCGAGCGGGTCGGGAACACTTTGGTGATGCAGGCCGTCTTGAGGCCTGCCTCGCTGCAGCCGACGACGGCGCGCAATCCGGAGCCGCCTGCACCGATCACGACTACGTCGTAGCGGTGATCTTCTATTGGGTAGGCGCGGCCGTTGATCGCGGGCACCTTTGCGTTACCTGAACCGTTCTTTGCCACGGAGCTAAACCTTGAAGCACAGCATGAGGAGGGCGAAAGCGGAGGCGAGAGCGATTGCGATGGCAAAGAACGTGTTTGCGATCAAGAGGAGGAGCTTTGCTCCCTCGCCGTGCACGTAATCTTCGATGATCACCTGCATGCCGATGCGCATGTGAGTGGTGACGCACAGGATGAAGAGCAGCATGATGATCGCGACGAGCGGCGACCCCAGCGTCTGCTGCACGAAAGCGTGATTGCGGCCAAGCAGCGAGATCACGATGAATACGAAAGCAATCACCAGCGGGATGTTGGCAACCGCAGTGAGACGCTGGAGCCAGAAATGCTGGGTGCCGGTTCGTGCTGCGCCGAGGCCGCGCACGCGGCCGAGCGGCGTTCTCATTCCGAACGTGGAGGTCATCGCGCTCCTCCGACGAAGAGGTAACCCACGATCCAGATCACGATCGTGAGGCTGATGGAGCCGACGATGGTCGCGATGGCCAGCCATTCCCGCTCATGCTCGCCAAAGCCGTGTCCCGTATCCCAAATCAGATGTCGAATGCCGCCGAGCATGTGATGCATCAGCGCCCAGGTGTAGCCGAAAAGAACGATACGGCCGATGAACGAGCTCATGAACGAGCCAATGCCGGCATAGGCATTGGGACCGCTCGCTGCTGCCAGCAGCCACCAGGCCAACAGAAGCGTTCCGAAATAAAGGCCGAAGCCCGTGATGCGATGAGCTATCGACATCAGCATGGTGAGCGTTGGCTTGTAGATGGAAAGATGCGGAGAGAGCGGGCGCTCCACCGCTTTGATATCGCTCATTCATCCTCTCATTTTTGTCGAAACCGCCGACCAGCCTAGACCTTTCTGTTGCCGCGGAGAAACTCGTGCCGGCAGGAGGCGGCGGTTTTCTTTCGCTCTGCACGAATATGATCTTGCGGGACTTGGCGGACAATAGCAATTTCGCGTAGCGTTCCTTCGCCAAAACCGAAGGCGGCTGATGCGCTTTGACCTGAGCGATCTTGCTCTTTTCCGCCATGTGGTCGAGGCGGGCAGCATTACCGCAGGGGCGGCGCGCGCGCATCTTGCGCTTGCCGCAGCATCAACCCGCATCCGCAACATGGAGCACGCGCTCGGGGCGGCGTTGCTGGTGCGCGGGCGCCAGGGCGTGACCCCCACGCAAGCCGGCCGGACGCTGCTTGCGCACGCGCGGACGATCCTCCAACAGGCGGAGCGTCTGCGCGAGGATCTCGGCGCCTATGCCGGCGGCCTTGCCGGCCAGATCAGGGTTCTCTCCAACACCAATGCGCTCACCGAATTTTTGCCCGAGGCGCTGAGCTCATTTCTTGCCGCCCATCCCAACATCAGCGTCGATCTCGAGGAGCGGCTGAGCGACGAGATCGTCGGCCTGATTGCCGAAGGCGTGGCCGATCTCGGCATCGTCGCCGGCACGGTCGATGCGAGCGCGCTGACGACCTATCCCTTTCGCAAAGATCGCTTCGTGCTGGTGGTCGCGCGCGATCATCCGCTTGCGCACCGCGCAAGCATTGCTTTTGCCGAGGTGCTTGATCACGATTTCGTAGGTCTCGACCGGGCGAGCGCGCTCCAGCGCTTCCTCGCCAGCAAGGCCGCTCCGATTGGGCGGCCGTTGCGGCTGCGCGTGCAATTGAGAAGCTTCGATGCGGTATGCCGGCTGGTCGAATGCAACGTCGGAATAGGCATTGTGCCGGAGACTACGGCGCACCGGGTGGCCCGCACCATGCAAATCGCGGTCGTCGATCTGACCGACGCCTGGGCGGTGCGGGAGCTTACCATCTGCGTTCGCAGCCTCGATGAGCTGCCTCCCTATGCCCGCCAGCTGGTCGAGCACCTGCGGGCGAGCGCATGATCACGGCTGACGGATCCTGAGGAATTCCAGCAATGCGCCAGATGATCTTGATCGGTTTCCTGCAGGCACAGAACTGCACGAATTTTGCGAGTTCGTGGCGGCATCCAAAATCGCGCACCGACACCTGGTCGCCGGATTATTACCGCCACATCGGCCGTGTGCTCGAAGCGGGCAAGTTTCACCTTGGCTTCTTCGATGACCGCCTCTCCATGCCCGACATGTACGGGCACAATCATGCCCACACGGTGCGCCACGGCATCCGTTGCGTGAAGCTCGACGCGGTGACCGTGCTCACCGTGATGGGCATGGCGACCGAGCGGCTCGGCCTCGGCGCGACCTATTCGACGAGCTACTACGAGCCGTTCCATGTCGCGCGGCTGTTCGCAACGCTTGATCTCATGACCGAGGGACGCGCCGCCTGGAACGTCGTCACCTCGCTCAATGACGGCGAAGCCCGCAACATGGGCCGCGAACAGGCGATCGCCCATGATCTGCGTTACGAGCGAGCCGATGAGTTCATGGAAATCGTGCTCGGTCATTGGGATTCCTGGGAAGACGACGCGATCGTTGCGGACAAGACGAGCGGCCTGTTTGCAATCCCGGAGAAGGTGCATCGGCTCGATTATGAAGGGCGCTATTTCCGCTCGCGCGGGCCGTTCACGGTTCCGCGCTCGCCGCAAGGCCACCCAGTCATCATCCAGGCCGGGCAGAGCGGCCGCGGGAAAAGCTTTGGCGCGCGATGGGGCGAAGTGATCTTCGTCGTCTATCCCAACATCGAAGCGGGCAAGCGCGATTATGCGGAATTCAGGGACGAGGTCGCGCGTTGCGGACGCGCGCCCGAGCACGTGATCGTCACGCAACTCGTCAATACGATTTCCGCCGCGACAAAGGCCGAGGCCGAGGATAAGTGGGCGCAGATCAGCAAATTGCCGCTGGAGATCGATGCGCTCTCGCTTTTATCGGAGGCGCTCAATTTCAACTTCGCCCGAAAGAGCATGGATGAGGCCTTCACCGACGCAGAAATGGCGGAAATGTCGGGCTTGCAAGGCATCCGTGACCGCGTGGTACAGGCGAGCGGAAAGAAGAACCCGACGGTGCGCGAGTTCATCCATTTCAGCGGCCGCGGACGGGTGCATGATCCCGTTGTCGGTGGACCGAAGGAGGTGGCCGACCGGCTCGAGCAATGGTTCGCCGAGCGTGCCTGCGACGGCTTCGTCGTATCCGCCACCCACGTACCGGGCGCGTATGAGGATTTTGTGCAATTCGTCGTGCCTGAGCTGCAGCGGCGAGGCCTGTTCCGCAAGGACTACGAAGGCAGGACATTGCGCGAGAATCTGGAACTGCCTGTGCCGGGTGTGGGGGCCTGGCGGCGCAGGCGGTAGGGCAGGCCGGAGTGCGCGGCTGCCCTTACCGAATCGAATTAGCCGGGGCTCCTGTGCTCTGTTTACCCGCGCCCACGCCTCGTCCGTCGGTCTGCGAGATTGAGCGCTTCGAATGAATACGAGGCTGGGTGGCGGCACGTGCGTAGGCGGCCGCCGCGCTTGGATCAACCTTGGGTTTGGCGGAAGCGCTGTCCGTGCCGTTCTCTTTCCTGACCTGAGCGTCGGCAAGCTTCGGTTTTGGCAGCGGCAACGGCATATGCTTGCCGGCTGCGATCATGTCGAGGTCGCGCGGCAGCAGCATGACGAATCGGCCTGGGTTGTGAATGCGACTGGCAATCCGGCCGGCATCATCGCCGGCGCCCCAGTAGAGATCGGCGCGCGCGGGCCCGACGATCGCTGAGCCCGTATC
>CATPCO010000353.1 GCA_955652925.1 uncultured Xanthobacteraceae bacterium
CCTCCCATTTGCCACATCAGCCATTCCAGCACGCGGTAGTGCGGCTCTCGCTCCTTCGGCAGCAGTTTTCCGGTCTTGTCCGCGAGATAGATCAGGATTGCGCCTGACTCCATCAGGCTCATGCCGTTGTCGCGATCGACAATCGCCGGGATGCGATTGTTCGGACTGATCTTGAGAAACTCCGGCTTGAACTGTTCATCCTTGCTGATGTCGACGGCATGCGCTTCGTATGGAAGCCCGATTTCCTCCAGCATAATGGACGCCTTGCGGCCGTTGGGAGTAGTCCAGGTATAGAGATCGATCACGGCAGTGTTCCTGTGTTTCAGGGCAAAGGGCATGGAGTAGCCCGAAACGAGAGGACCGTCGACCGCAAAATGGAGCGCCTGCGGTCACTTGTGGCCGATATCCATGACCGCGACCTCGACCGACCTTTCTTGCCCATCTCGCTTTACGCTGAGCGTCACCTTGTTTCCCACTCCGACGCGCTCAAGCTCGTCGGTCAAATCAGCGAGCCGCCGAACCGGCTTGCCGTTCACGCCAACGATCACGTCGCCGAGCGCTCGCGTATTCGCCTCCATGCCGCGCAGGCCGGCCTGCTCCGCAGATGACCCCGGCACGGTTCGCGCGATGGCTATACCCTCGATACCGGAGCGGGTTGCCAATGCCTCATTGGCCGCAACGATCCCTATTCCGGGCGTCGGCACGTAGCCCTTGCTGATGATCTCGGGAACGACCCGATTGACCACATCGATGGGAATCGCAAAGCCTATTCCGGCGCTCGTGCCGGAGGGGGAAATAATGGCGGTGTTGACGCCAATCAGCCGGCCCGCGGAATCCAGCAGCGGCCCTCCGGAATTGCCGGGATTAATCGCCGCATCGGTCTGAATCACGTTGCCGATCTCCCGCCCGCCACTGGTGGGTAGCCGGCGTTTGAGTGCGCTGATGACGCCCGTGGTGAGGGACTCATCGAGGCCAAACGGGTTGCCGATGGCAAAGACCGATTGGCCTACCTTGAGGTCGTCGGATGTACCGATCGCGATCGGCGCGGGAAGACCGCGGGTCGACTCCACTTGCAACACCGCAAGGTCGTAGTTTGGCGCGGTACCCACCACCTGAGCGCGCATTACCTGACCGGAGTCAAAGCGCACTGCGATCTCATCGGTCCCTTGCACAACGTGATTGTTGGTTACGACGTGACCCGCGGGATCCCACACGAATCCGGTTCCGGTCTGCGCCGCGACGCCTTCTCCCTCCATCGGGGAGGATTCGCCGCCCGCGGCCCGTCCGACCACTTGCACCACGGATGGGGAGACGCGCTGAAACAGCTCGATGGTGGAACGCTCGAGGTCCGACAGATTCCCGCGCGGCGCGACCGTGCGCGGGGTTGAGGCGGAGTATAGCCACCGATCGATCTGTGGTTGCGCGATATAGACGCCGAGAATGATGAGCAACGCGATGAGGAGGAGGTTGGTGATGCGCTGGCTCATTGCGCGCTCTCCTGTAGGGTTGGAGGACTTGCTGACTCATAACTCACAATGGCAGGGTAGGGTGCGCCACACCCTCCGGCAGCACCAGTGATCGGGTCATCCATGGCCATTGCGAACTCGCCTCAATCGAAAGAGATCGTCACCGCCGCGCTGCTCGTTATCGGGGATGAGATCCTATCCGGGCGCACCAAAGACAAAAACGTACGATATATCGCCGAGTATCTTACCACACTTGGTATTGATCTGATGGAGGTGCGGATCGTCGGTGACGAAGAGAGTGCGATTGTCGACGCGCTCAACGCGTTGCGCAAGCGCTATAGCTATGTCTTTACCACCGGCGGCATTGGGCCGACCCATGACGACATCACGGCCGATTGCGTCGCCAAGGCTTTTGGCGTGCCCATCGATGTCCACCCTCGCGCGCTTGCCATTATGCAGGAACGTCTCGCCGCGACCGGGGCCGAGATGAACGAGGCGCGTCTGCGCATGACCCGAATTCCCAAGGGGGCCGATCTCGTGCTCAACAAGGTGTCCGGCGCCCCCGGGATGTGGATCGAGAACGTCATCGTCATGGCCGGTGTGCCGTCGATCATGCAAGCCATGCTTGATGAGGTGGCTCCCAAGCTCAAGACCGCAGTGAGAATGCTGACCGAGACCATCCGCGCGGATGCGCGCGAGGGCGATATCGGCACAGAGCTCGGCGAAATTGCCAGTGCCCATCCGGGGGTCGCGATCGGAAGTTACCCGTTCTTCGATCCGCAGCTTGGGCCCAACACAAATGTGGTGCTGCGCGGCCGTGACGCAGAAAAGCTCGCGCTCGCCAGACGGGCGGTTGAGGAAATGCTCCAGCGGGTGAGAGCGGCACTGAGCGGAAAGGCTTGATTGCTCTCCATGCCACAGCCGGTCCCACAGCCGCAGCCGCCACCTCAGCCGGAAAAGGCGTTTCCCGTTTCCTGGGACGAATTCCATCGCGACGCGCGCGCGCTTGCCTGGCGGCTCGCAGGGGCCGGGCCTTTCCAGGCGATCGTGTGCGTCACGCGCGGCGGCCTTGTTCCGGCAGCCATCGTGGCGCGCGAGCTCGGCATCCGACTGATCGAGACCGTCTGCGTGGCAAGCTACACGCACGTCACCCAGGGCGAGCTGAAGGTGCTCAAGGACGTGGCGCGCAACATCGTCGGAATCGGCGGCGGACGGGGAAAGGGCGTGCTCATTGTAGATGATCTCGTAGACACCGGCAGGACCGCGAAGGTCGTTCGCGACATCCTGCCTGATGCGCATTTTGCAACCGTCTACGCCAAACCCATGGGCCGGCCCATGGTCGACACCTACATTAC
>CATPCO010000354.1 GCA_955652925.1 uncultured Xanthobacteraceae bacterium
ACCCCAACCCTCCCCCGCAAGCGGGGGAGGGAGCGCGCCCGTCGTGTTGCGCCGCTATCCCTCAACTGCACCGAGGTGCTCCTTAATTTCGCCAGCGCGCGAAGTGATTCTCGATGTTCTGGCCGACCCGGGTGAGCCCGACACCAAGCAGACCAATCACCAGAATCATGCCGTACACGGTCGCGGTGTCGAAATTCTGTGATGCGAGCATGATCACCTGGCCCAGCCCCGTCGCGCTCAGAAAAAATTCCGCCGCCACCATGCCCACAAGGCCGCGTCCGATCGCCTGCCGCACGCCGGTCATGGTGTAAGGCAGGGTGTAGGGAAGCATCACCTCTCTCCACAGCGCCCATTCGCTCGACCGGAATGAGCGTGCCACCTCGATCAATTCGGGCTTGATGCTGCGCGCGCCCTCCACCGTGTTGTACAGAATCGGAAACACGGCAAACAGGAACACCACCAGCACCTTTGGAAAGAAGCCAAAGCCCATCAGCGAAAGGATGAAGGGGATCAGCGCCACCATGGGCGTGGCGTAGAGAAGCATGACGTAGGGCTCGATCCCGACGCGTAGCGCGCGCGCGCGTGCCAACAAGAGTCCCACGGGCATCCCGACGACGAGCGCGAGCGTAAAGCCGGTGAGGAACAGCGTTGCCGAATCCAGGAATTGCGCCCACAGGCGGCCGTCGAGGGCGAGCTCATAGAGCCTCGCCACGGTCTCCGAGAACGGAACCAGGAAGGCGGGACTTGCATAGCGCCCGGCGATCTCCCAGACCGCAAGTCCGCCAATGAGACTGATGACAAACGTGCTGTGGTTGGCGAGCCTTAAGCTGCGCATCGGCCTGCCATGCTGTTCGGGATCCACTACTTGCCTGCGCGCTCGACCAGAGCGAGCGCGTCACGAAAGATGCTGGGATCGGTCAGGCGGTCGTAAGCGGCCGGCGTCTTGCCCGGCTGAATACTGCCCGTCCTTTGCACCACGCCTATCATGTTCTCGATGCGCCCCTGATCGAGGCTGTTGGAGTCGGCGCTCCAATAACCGATGTCGATGAGCGGCTTGATCGTCGCCTTCGAAATGTCCTTGCTGTGCCCGGTGGGGGCAGCGTCCTCGGCCACCCGGTCGGCATTCTTTGGATCGCGAATGAACCGCGCAGCTTCGATCAACGCCGCCATGACTCGGACATACTGATCCCGATCGTCCCTGAGCCTGTCCTGTCGGACAATGAACGACAGATAATGGCCGTTCGGATTCGCTTTGTGCTCGGTGACGAGCGTGTAAACTTTCTTACCCTGCTGCTCGATGGTTGCAACGTCATCGAGATGCACGACGCCGAATTTCAGCTGGCCAGCGATCAATGCCGGGGCGACATTGGACCCGACCGGTGTCTGCTGCACGTCCTCCAGCTTCATGCCCTCGCAGCCGCCGCTGAGCATGGTACGCAGCGCGATCGAACGTGCCCCGCCGATTGCGTCGACCCCCACCGCCTGGCCCTGGACGTCCTTGCACGCCGTCTTGGCCGGATCAGTGCTGCCGAGCAAAAAGTCGGAGCTCACGATGCCATAGACCGCAACCACCGGCGCGTTGGTGTTGGACACCTGGCTGATCAAGAGCGCGGTAGGTGACAGCGACATCTCGATATCGCCGGAGATTACCGCACGCGAGGCGGTGGCCCCGGTCTCGAACGGGCGCACCTCGACGTTGGCGCCGTATTTCCTGAAGAAGCCTTCCTTGTCCGCGACGTAGAGGATCGCCGAGGCGAAGACGGGCGGGATGCCGGGCGCCGCGATCACGAACTTTTTGCTCTGTGCCAGCGCCGCCTCGCCGCCGGCCGAACCGAGGCAGACGGCAACCAGCAACGCGATAATCGTGCCACGGAACATGGCTCTGCTCACCTCTCCAATTTGAATTCGGCCTCACGTGCCTCGCTCATCAAGGTTGCCCAAACGCGCTCGCGCAGATCGGCAAACCGCGGCGAGCGCAGGGTTTCGCGATTGCGCGGACGGGGCAGATCGATCTTGATCACCTCATCGATGTGTGACGGCCGGCCTCGCAGGACGAGCACCCGATCGCCCATCAGCACCGCTTCTTCGATGGAATGCGTGACGAACACCATTGTTGTGGGCCTGCTCTCCCAGATGCGAAGCAGCTCGAACTGCAGGATTTCGCGGGTCTGCGCATCGACGGCTGCGAACGGCTCGTCCATCAAGAGGACGCTTGGCTCGACGGCGAGCGCGCGGGCAAGGCCGCAGCGCTGCTGCATCCCGCCGGACATCTGATAGGGATAGGCCGCTTCAAAACCGCCGAGTCCGACCAGGTTGATGAATGCCGGTACGCGGCGCGCAATTTCATCCTTCGAGACTCCGGCCATCCGCAGGCCGTAAGCGACGTTGGCGTACACGGTTTTCCAGGGAAACAGCCCGAAGTGCTGGAACACCATGGCCACGCCCGCAATCGGGCTGCTCACGCGCTGCTCGTCGATCACGATCTCGCCCGCATCGATCATGAGCAGCCCATCGATGCAACGCAGCAGGGTCGTTTTGCCGCAGCCCGAAGGACCGACAATCGCAACGATTTCGCGTTCCCCGACCTCGAAGGAGATGTCGCGGAAAACATCAATCGCGCCGTAGCGCTTTGCAACTGCGCGCAGGCGGATTGCGGCGGCAGCGGTGGCAGACCGGGTCGAGATACCGGTGAGCGCTGTTGCAACAGCGATAGTCCGGTTAGCCATGATGGGGCTGGCCTGCAATCACGCGGGCTCGAACAGGTAGCTCGAGCCCTGACGCTTGAGATAGCCGAACCCGGGCGCGTTCACGTGCGCGCCCGCGATCGCAAGGCGTTCTGTCGCAATCATGTCGAGCATGCGCAGCCTCGATCTGCGGGCGAGATCAGGATCAAGATCGTATTCACTTCGAGCTCACCGGCGCGAAATAGCTGAGACATTTCAGGCGTTTTCCTTTGCGTGGCGCTTCTTGTCGAGCACATGCTGAAAAATTTGGCAGTGAGGCTCTCACCTGTCAACACGGGCATGCCCGGGCGCCACTCTCTTTCGCCTGTGACTACCAAGCCACATCGCAAGGTCAAAAGCGCCCAAATCGTGTTGGTGGTCATAATTATCGTGTTGGCGGACATAATTTGCGTCTCATCGACGTGGCAGTCTTTACCCCGAACAGACAGGAGGGGCAGATGGCGACGCTCTATTTTCACTGCGTCGGAAAGCAGGAGGCGTTGATCGACCGCAGCGGCAGCGAGGTGGACGATCTCTATGATGCTCGCGCGCGCGCCTTCCAGGTCATCCAGTCCTTCGTAAAGTCCGAAGGCCCGCAGGACTGGCGGGAGTGGACCGTGCATGTCAGCGACGATGAAGGGGAAGAGCTGTTGCTTGTACCCTTTACCTGGGTGCTGGGCCGGCCGCACTAGCCTGAGTTCTTCTTGAATGGATTGCCGGGGCAAGCCCGGCATGACAGGGGTGTTCATTCAACGTGCCCAAATCCGGTTTGATCCGGATTCGGGCACGTATTTGTTTATTTACGCTGGCTGATTGGGCGAGCCTGCACCTAGTGATGCCAGAAAAGCGCAAGCAAAAGGATGATCGGAAGGGGAATCCCAAGCAGCCACAGGAGTAGTCCTCGCCCAAAGTCCATTTGTCAGCTCCTGATGTTCATCCCGGTAGAACGCAAACCGATGG
>CATPCO010000355.1 GCA_955652925.1 uncultured Xanthobacteraceae bacterium
GATTTGAAGGCGCGCCTTCTCACTTTAGGCGTTGAGTCGACACCAATGACCCCTGCAAAATTCGGCAAATTCATTGCCGACGAAACCGAGAAGTGGGCCAGGGTAATCAAGCTTGCCGGCATCAATCCCGAGTAATGCGGCTGGTGGGAAGTTCCATAAGTGCCGTCTTGCGAATCCCTCTCGACGTGGAAAGTACGATTGGCTCAAGGTGAACCCTACATCTGCTTAGGATCATTCACGTCGGGCCGATACGCCTGACAAATTCACGGCATGTCCGCTGCTCCTCCGATAGCTCCCCAGTTTGGGCATTGCAGCGATTCGACGCGATGGGACCATACTCGGGCGGGCAATCGCACCAGCGGCACCCGCTTTTCTAGACAACCACGATGCCGCTGATAATCACTTCGCCTCGCGCGGGATGGGTTTGAGTGCTTCCGCAGCCGAAAATAGGTTGGCCATCGATAAGTGTCAGCACGCCGCTCGGCTGTCGATCTATAGTCATCCTTTTGGCTCACCGTTGAAGGCTAATCATCGACATTCTCGTTGAGCTGTGAACGGCGGCCAGTGATCACGATGGGGGGTAGCATGGCAACTGAAGATTTGATCCAGGCACGGCCCAGTGGAGACAACTTTGCTGAGAGCAGTCTCGACGACCCGGTCGAGTTTTGGGACCCACCTCTGGCCCCAACAGGGACGCTCGATGGTGACGATATGTCACTTCGGCACGCTCTCGGACCCGCAACAAGGGACAAGCGCTTTTTCAAGCCTCTTGAGAAAAGTGATTTCGCAGAGCCCGGGACGGGTTTCGAACCTCATCGACATCTCATTGCCGGCACTGTTATTCTGGCGGTATTAGGCATATCCGCTCTTGCGTTTATCTGGGCGTCAACAGGCGAGAAAAAAACCACGCAATCTGAGCAATCCGCTCCAGCCGTGCAATCCTCACAGTCCTCACCCCAGCCTCCGGCTCAGACGGCTTCAAGGAAGCCAGAATCCCCTCCTGATCCATCTGTTGCGGTCGCTTGGCCCGACCTTCCGGCCTCCGTCACGGTCGAGACCCCCGAGGTTGCGCCGGTCGCACCTACCGGAAACACCGCGCCGCGCCAAACTGTCTCCGCATCGCAGAAGCCGGACATCGTTTTCTTACAACGTCCTGGCGTAAATATCAGATCTGCACCCTCGGCGAACGGACGTGTTCTTGGGACCGCCCCCAAACGCACGAGGTTCAAAGTTACAAACCGGGAAGGGGACTGGGTGCAGGTGGAGAGTGACCGCTTCAGGGGCTGGATCAAGTCGCAATTTCTCGCGGCTAATGAGCTGCGATAGAGAAGCGCTCCTCAAGTTGCATTTGTAAAAATTCGACGCGGCTGCTGCGACTTCCATTTTCCGGCCTGTAAGATCTCTCGCGATCGCAAGTCAAAGGGTAGATCTTCTATGCTTGAGAAATCGAGTAGCGCGCCTGCTCGATGGCCTCAAGCATCCATGCGTGTCGACCGGCCCAACAGCGGAAGTTTGGAGCTTCCACAGGTAACTCAATCGGGATCGCTCGCTTCCCGTGATGGGAGTGCCGAACAAAACCTTGCCTTTTTTTGCCCCGCCGGGCAGTTTCACGAAACTTGAAAATTCCTGGTCCCTTCTGGGTTTGCGCCCGCCAGCGGGCGGCACCGCAGGTCGTCACCGTTTAGCTCGATGAGATCGAAAAGGCGTACAGGAAGCGCTGGCGTCATGCCGCCGATAACGGATGCTGTCGAACGAGGCAATGCCGTCGTCGCTGGCGGGCATCGGCTTGTGCACCCCCTCGTTTAGTGTCCACAGCAACAAGCGCCCCTTAGGCCAATCATGGAGGTAAGGTCGCGGCTCTGCGAGTAGCTGCTTTTGTCCTGCTACTGTCTGCCGGAACACGGCAAGCCTTACGCAAGGCATCAAGCTCATCCTTCACAAGCTTGGCTTGTCCAAATTTGAGACAGCCGCCATCACCTTTTGGCCAAATTTCAAGCGTGGCCTACAGAGGGGATGCGTGAGTGCCATCGGGAAGCGTACAAATGATCAAAGTTGTCATCGACGTTGTTCTGTTTTCCTGCATGTCTGCTTTCGTCATTGGCATCGTGATAGCCGCCGCAAACTTGCTCATTTGAGCAGCGAGGGTGCGTCGGCGTAGTCGTGGCCGCACCGACGCCGAACTTACGCGGCTTGATCCCAGTCGCCCTGATGTCGCGATCCTGATGGAGTGGCAAGCAGCGTTCAGCCGCGCCGATCTGATCACCAATTATGGAGCGGAACACCTGTTGCCGGACTTGCTGGATGATTTGGCAATGCCGGGTTGCCCTAACATCAAAAACGAATGGGATCGGTGTGGGGTCTACTACGTGAACCGGATTGGCGGGCGCGAACGGTAGCCGGCGCCACCCCCCTCAGGCTCCGCGTGACATTGGACGACGCCGCTTCTTCTGCTGCAATGGCATCTCATCAAACGGGCGCCGCGCTCACGGTGCGGGAGAAGTGACGCTGGACACGCTGGCGGTACTGAATCCCGGAGACGGTTCGGCCGGCGGGCGAACGTAGCTTGGAATCGTACCTGAGGCGGTGTGAATGTCGCTGCCCGGTCCGCCATTTGCCTTCAACGCAGCGAGGTAGGTCGCATTCATCCCGCCTTGGCCGCCGGTTGTGGTCCCAACAGTGGCTCCACGAATAACAAGCTGCGCGAACTCCGCCTCATCCCGGCGCTCCTTGTTGTGAACCACAGACGCGATCTCCTGCGGCACGCTGTAGGCTGGACACTGCTCGGCGGGGCTAAACTTGCCGGATGATTGCGCATCGAACACATAGTGCCGGTCGCAGACATCGACCTTGGGTTCTTGCCGAGTAACCTCGAAAAGGTCATAGCCTCTCTTGAGCATTCGCCAGAACGCCATGTGCGGGAAGTTGCGATGCCTTGCCATATTGAGCGGTGTCATTCGAAACGGGTACGCCTGGATTTGGAATGACCTCTGACCGCCGAAGAAGGCTTCGCGGGCGAGCGCATAGATCTCGGCTATCTGCTCATCGGTCATGGCGTAGCAACCGGCCGAGGAGCAATCACCATGGATCATCAGGAATTGGCCGGTTCGCCCATTCGCCTGATCGTAGGCATTGGGGAAGCCGGTATTAATGGCGAGGTAAGCGCTAGAATTCGGATTCATCAGGCCGGGTGTAATACTATAGAAGCCCTCGGGAGCCTGCCGGTCACCTTGTTGAAACTTCGGCCCTAAGTCGCCGGACCACCGACAGATCGGGTAGGTCCGCAGCAAAGCGAAGCGTCCGGTGTTATCGAGCTTCCAGACTTCGAGCTCCGATTCCTCTTTAAAGATCCGCACCAGTATTGGCGAGCCCTTCTCCATATTGCGGCTCTCAAGATCGGCAACAATTCGCTCAGAGAGTGGCTGCATGTGGCGTGCGGTTACAGGAGCGGTGGTTTCCGAGTAGCAACCGGCCAGCGCAACGGTAGACGTGATCGCGACGAAAACGAAAAGGGAGCGCGAAACCGAATGTCTATGCAATGCGAAATCCCCCGTCCCACAGGCTTCCCCAAGCCTTGTCCTGGCGGGCGGTATTAGCTTCCCGCCGCCTAGAACCCTGGACGCACACCCCCTACCCCAAAAGCTGGCAAACACAAGGGCAAACAAGACAGTAATCGTCACAACAGCAAATTTGGAAAACAAAGCATTAGCCTTCGTTTAGGAGCGAGAAGCCAAGACTACTCTGTGGCACCTCCGCCCACGAAAGCTAATACCAGGACGGAACGCCCCAGCATGGTTGACTGGTATAATGAGAACGAAAGCTGCGATGTGCTTTGTGTAGACGCGGCGGTCGGGCGACAGAAAACGAATAGCCCCGCCGTGCGTGGCACGGCCGCCGCTGTCGGCTCAGGCCGGATCGTTACAGTTGGGTTGAATGAATGGCCATAGGACCTGAAGACGAGGCCGTATGCTGAACCCGAAATCGTTCTTCCTCAGCGTCGTCCGCACAGAACTCTGAACAGAAGTGCTCGCCGTTTGACGCCCGCCAGAATTCTACGTAGCCATCTTGCGAACAAAACGGCCTCTTGC
>CATPCO010000356.1 GCA_955652925.1 uncultured Xanthobacteraceae bacterium
AGTCCTTCGGCGAGAATCTCTTCCATGCTTGCGCGCAGCCCCGCGCGCGCCTGGGACGAAAGCTCGATCAGCACGTACCAGGGATGCGGCTGCGGCAACGGATCGCGGCAGCCGGTCCCGTGGCGAAGCACCAGCTCGATGCCTTCGCGCAGCATCAGCTCGAAGCTCGTCACGCCGCCGGCGGTGCGCTCCTCCGCAAGGCCGAGGAGATCGAGCGCCGCCGCCGGCGAGGGCACGCCGGCGAACGCCGTCTCCACCGAGCGCGCCGCGGGAGGGGTCACGAGCTTCGAAATCATGCTCCGGCTCGGGATCGAGCTGGTGCTCAAGCATGGCGCTGATTGCCGCGATCCGCTTCCGCAGCCGCATCCCTGGTACGTACTCATCGAGCTGTCCTCACAGCAGCGCTCGGGCCTGCGCCAGGTTCTGGAAGAGATACTGGCCGAAGGGCTCGAGCGCGGCCTCATCGTTGATGCGACCATCGCAGAGAGCCTCGATCAGGTAAAAATGTTCTGGCGCATCCGCGAACTGTTCGGCGAAGTGCAGCGCTACGAAGGCGGCTCCATCAAGCACGACATCTCGGTGCCGGTCGCCGCCGTGCCGGCCTTCATCAAAGAGGCGAATGCCGCAGTGATGCAGTTGATCCCGGGCGCCCGCCCGCTGCCGTTCGGTCATTTGGGTGACGGCAACATCCATTACAACGTGACGCAGCCCGTCGGCGCCGACAAGGCGCAATTCCTCGCACGTTGGGACGAGGTCAACAACGCGGTGTTCTCCGTGGTCGCGAAATACGGCGGCTCGATCTCCGCCGAGCATGGCATCGGTGTGTTGAAACGCGACCTTCTGCCGAAGGTGAAAGACCCGGTTGCGCTTGATCTCATGCGAATGCTCAAGCGCGCGCTCGACCCCAAAGGCATCCTCAATCCGGGTAAGGTGCTGTAGCCGAGGTAGGGGTTGTAGCCCGCATGAGCGCAGCGATATCCCGGATTTCGCGGAGCCTGTCATCGGGCGGCGCTTCGCGCCGACCCGGTGGCTCATCCGGGCTACAGATCATCGAACAACGAGGGTTGTCGCTCGTCTTTCGCCTTGTGCGGCTTGCGCGTGGCGCGCGCAGGCGGCTCGGCCACGCCGGCCGGTACCGGTTCAATCAGCTGCGGCCCCTCGTTGGCGGTGCGGTTGACCGCCGGTGAAATCTCGTAGGCCTCGAACAGTCCTTCGGGCGCAGGCTCAAGCAATGCCGATGCGGTCATGGCATCGCAGCTGGTGCAATCGAGCCAGAGATCAAACGCGCCCGCAGGGAGGACAACGGGCATGCGCGAATGCAGGTTTGCGATATCGCGGCTGGCGTTGGTGGTGATGATGGTCGCGGTCTCCAGTTCCTCGCCGTTTGGACCGATCCAGCACTCCCACAGCCCGGCAAAGGCAACCGGGCCGCGATCTTTTGGATGCACACAGAACGGCCGCTTGCCCGCTGCGCCCTCGTCCTTCCACTCATAAAAGCCGTCGGCCGGAAAGAGGCAGCGCCGCCGACGCATGGCATTGCGAAACGCAGGCTTGCCATGCACGGATTCCGCCCGTGCATTGACGAGCAGACTGAAATTGCGGGGGTCCTTGACCCAGGGTGGAACGAGCCCCCAGCGCACCAACGCAAATTGTCGCGCGCCCTCGACCATACGCACGATGGGCACCGGCTGGGTGGGTGCCACGTTGTAGCGCGGCGGAAAGCCTGGTTCTTCCCGATAGCCGAACAGCCGCCGGAATGCCTCCGGTGACGAGGTGATGAGATAACGGCCGCACATGCAGGTCCCGCCGGTGTAAGCTTGCCCTAACAGGGCCGGGCCAAGACGAAGCGACAGGCCCGGGATGCTCAGATAATACTGCCGGAGCGCAATTGCCGTGACGGATGCAAGGTCCTATCCCACCCGCCCGTTTCTCGCGGTCAGCGCGGCCATTGTGCGAGACGGCAAGCTTTTGGTGGTGCGCCGGGCGCGCCTGCCCGCGAACGGATTGTTCAGCCTGCCGGGAGGGGTGGTGGAACTTGGGGAGGAACTGCGCGCCGCCGTGATGCGCGAAGTTGCCGAGGAAACCGGGATGACCATAGAGCCGGTTGACCTCGCGGGGTTTCGCGAGGCCATCACCCGCGACGGAAGCGACCGCGTCGAAAGGCATTTTGTCATTCTGTGTTTCGCCGCCCGCTGGAAAGGTGGCGAGCCGCAACTCAACGAGGAGCTCAGCGAGGCGCGCTGGATCGATCCCGCCGAGCTTGCCGGGCTTGCCACCACACCGGGGCTCGCTGAGATCGTCGGCGCGGCTTTCGACCGCCTCAACGAGGCGCAATGATCGGCGAAAACGCCGCCTTTTTTCGGTCGGGTTGGACCGCAATAATCGAACCAGACAAGCTATCTCTCAAACAATCAGCGAATATCGAACCTCGATGTTAAGACGCGTCCTTCTGTTAGTCTCAATCGCGCTCATTGCCGCGGGCGCACCCGCGCGCGCGGAGGTCGTTTCGGCACCTTTCGACGGAAGCCTGGCGCGACTTGCGGAGATCATGGGTGCGCTCCATTACCTGCGCAGCCTGTGCGGCGCCAATGAAGGCCAGAAATGGCGCAACGAAATGCAGGCCCTGGTTGATGCGGAGACGCCCCATGGCGAGCGCCGCGCCCGCCTGATTGCAAGCTTCAACCGCGGTTATCGCGGCTATCAGCAGACCTACCGAACCTGCACGCCGGCGGCCGATCTGGTCATCCGTCGCTACCTGGAGGAAGGCTCAAAGATCGCGCGCGAGGTCACCGCCCGCTACGCAAACTGAATTGCGGTTACCTCGCTAGCCCCTCGATTGTGAACGCGCGAAATTTCGCGTACTTGTCGCCCAGGATCCGGGTTTCCTTGAACTGAGCTGAATCGCGCCAGGTCTGGATGTTCTCTACATCGTCCCAGACAACGATGGCGACGCGCGGTTTCGGCGGGTCTCCTTCGACGTTGGCCACTTTCGTTCCCGAGGCGAGGATGCGGCCTCCAAACGCTTTGATACTGGCCTCGACGCGGGGGACATATTCATTCAGATAACCGTCGAGGCTCGTCACTTCGGTCTCGACGATGTAGTAGACGGGGGCCCCCGCCTGCGCGCGAATGCCCTCAACAGCGACCGCGCCGATGGCGACACCAATGAGCATCGCGGATGCAACCGCGTACCGAGTTTTCATGATCGCATCACCCTACTGGAAGTCACGCCGGCCGCATCCAGGTCTCGGCCGCGGCAGGCCGGCCTCATGTTGCCTGAACGGGCGCCGCCTCGATGAGGAGGAAGCGTTCGAACGAGACCGCTAGCCGATTATCCTTCGGGGAGGCGGTGCCGATGGTGCTGCCGGTCCAGTAGTTGGTTAAGGTGTAGCGGCTGTTGCCGAGGCCCCGCAATTCGACCGCGCCGTCCCAGCGATTGGCATAGAACGCGTAATACAGCCGGCCATCCTTCGCAATGACATGCGCTTCGGGCTTATCGAAGCCAATGTCATAGAGGTCACCAATGTAGCGGCCTTCGGCGAGTCTCTTCTCCTTGTACAGCGCGATCCATCGCCGCCACAGCGCTTCTTTTTGCGCCGTGAGAACAAACCCATACTCTTCCTTTGCGTCGCGCGGCCATGTGAACTTGGTGGAAACAACCGCGCCGATCCCGACCGTGGACGCGAAATCATTTCCATTGTCGCTGAGTTCCACGTGGTCGCCCGCATAGGGCGCCGATGGTCCCATCAAAGCCTTGATGGTCTTGCCCTTATGCCGGACCTGCCACGACGAGAGCGGATCGGAGCCGACGGCCTGGTGCACGTAGGGCATGTTGTGAAAGGCGTATGATGTTCCACAGGGACAGAACTCGGCCAGCGCGTCGGGATTGATTGCAACCATTTCATCGTAAACGGCCTTGTAGAAATCCTGCAGCTTTTCGACAGACTCTTCCGGCCGAGCATGCTTGTGCGCGGGGTTGTAGCAAGGCGCGACCCCATTGAGATGCTGCCCGTCGATCTTGAGCCCCTCGTAGCCCCATTCGCCCATGGTCTTGCGCACAAGCGCCCTGGTCCGCTCCACCGTCGCCGGATAGGCGGGGCACAAATAAAGACTGTCCCATCCGGTCACGTCCTGCGGTGCTCCGGACTTGTCGAGGAGCAACAGGTCGCGATGATCGCGCAGTAGGTCGGTTCCCGGCTGCGCCGCAAGGGGAGCGACCCACAGTCTTGGTTTCATCCCGGCGTCCTTGATCGCCTTGACCAGCGCGATCATGTCGGCGTCCCCGCGCGGGAATTTTTTCGGATCCAAATACCAATCGCCCAGCGCCGTCTGCCAGCCATCGTCAGGGACCGCCCAGACGAGACCGACCTCGCTCGCCTTGGGCAGCGTGCCGAGCACCTGATCGACGGTGAAATCGCGCTCGTAGCCCCAGCCACACCAGACCGGCTCATAGGCATTCGAGGGTACCTTCGCCTGCGGCATGCCGCGCTCGGCAAGTATTCTGCGGTAAGCATCGAGGGTCGCAAAATAATCGCCGCGATGAACGGCTACGAACGTCTCGAAGGTCCGAAACTCCTCGCCCGGGCCAAGCGTCACCGTCCGATTAAACTCGACCGCGATCCGCGCGCCGGCAGGTGTGACCGTGAGCGGCAACGCTACGAGCTTCGGCGCCGTTTCCAGATGGCCGGTCGCAAGCCCGTAATCGCGCCGCCAGACATCGACGACCGGGGTGCCGCCGCCGTAATCGGTGGCGTTCATGCCCATGAAGTTGCGCTGAAC
>CATPCO010000357.1 GCA_955652925.1 uncultured Xanthobacteraceae bacterium
GACGTCCGGATGGCACGCTCAATGACGCCGCCGTAGCGGGCCATGATGCGCGACACTTTGCGCTCGTAGGCCTCGAATTCTGCCTCGAGACCCTTGTGAATCCATAGTCTGACAAGGATATAGAGGGGCGGGGTCGCCATGTTCACCTCATGGGTCGGTAAGTCCCACCATTACAGGTGCTGGTTCCGAGGCGCCAATGCCGAGTGCTGCACCACGCTCTTCCTGAGCGTCCGGTTACCGGCAATTCCGCTCGACCGTTCGGATGATGGCTCCAGGCTGCGTGAATTGGGTATCCTGGGGCGGTCGGAAGAAGTTCGGTCGAGCGGCACAATGCGAGCGCTACCCCTACTGATCGTGACGGTGCTGTCGCTCGGACAGCCGGCAGCGGCTTCCGAATTGTTCAAGCTTGCTGTCCCCCAGAGGGGCTTGTGGGACACTTCCATTGCGGAACTCGGTCAGCGCTCCGGTATCTTCAAACGATATGGAATTGAGCTCGAGATCCTTTACACCCAGGGAGGACCGGAAGCGCAGCAAGGGGTGATCTCGGGCAGCATGCAGCTTCTCTGCGGCGGCGGGATCGAGGCGATCATCGGTGCTTACAGCCGGGGAGCGCCCTTGCGGATCATCGCAAGCGAGATGATCGGGTCGCCCGATACCTATTGGTACGTGCTGGCGGATTCGCCGATCCGCTCATTAAAGGATGCCGCAGGAAAGACGATCAGCTATTCGCAGAACGGATCGTCCAGCCATGCCGCCGTGCTGGCGCTGCTCGCCCAATACAATGTGGACGCCAAGCCGGTGGCAACCGGCGGCCATCCGGTGACGCTGACCATGACAATGAGCGGCCAGATTGACATCGGGCGGGGCGCGGCTCCGATTGGCCTCGATTTGGTCGAGCAAGGCAAGATCCGGATTGTCGCCCGCGGCAGCGAGGTCCGCGAGCGATCGGATCAGACCGTGCGGGTATGCGCGGGCAACCGCGACACGATTACCACGCGCGCGGAGGCGGTTCGCCGCTTCATGCAGGCCTATCGCGATACGATCGACTGGATGTATTCCGATGACGCGGCGCTGGAAATGTATTCGGAGTTCTCTGGCGTTGCGCCATCCACGATGCGGCGGGCGCGCGATGATTTCTTCCCGAAGTCAACGATATGGCCCGATGAGATCAGGGGAATTGAACTGATCCTGGCTGACGTGCTCAAGAACAAATTCATGGCGTCGCCGCTGACGCCGCAAGCCGTTGCCGAAATGATCCAGGTGCCGAAGCCACTGAACTAGCGCCGAACTAAAGTCTCTCAGATGAAGCTTTACACCTACTGGCGATCGCAAGCCTCGTTTCGGGTGCGGATCGCGTTGCGCATGAAGGGGCTC
Source organism: uncultured Xanthobacteraceae bacterium (assembly GCA_955652925.1). GTDB lineage: Bacteria > Pseudomonadota > Alphaproteobacteria > Rhizobiales > Xanthobacteraceae > VAZQ01. The sequence continues at coordinate 1,375 of CATPCO010000357.1, forward strand.
GCCGCCGAAACGGTTTCGCTCGATCTGCTCAAGGGCGATCAATTCGAGCATGCCTACAGCGCGCTCAATCCGCAGATGGCTGTGCCCACGCTGCTCGATGGCGAGGGTCCGCCGCTGATGCAATCGCTTGCGATCCTCGAATACCTCGAAGAGAAGCACCCGCAGCCTCCGCTCATGCCGGCGGATTTGCATGCAAGGGCGCATGTGCGAGCACTTGCGCAGATGGTGGCCATGGACGCCCATCCCTTTATTGTGCCGCGGGTGCGAAAATATCTTGAACAGGAGCTTCAACTGGACGAGCCGGCCCGAGTGAGCTGGATCCGGCACTGGCTCAATGCGGGCAGTCGTGCGATCGAAGCCGTATTGGCACGCGACCCGCGCACCGCACGCTTCTGCTGCGGCGATCAACCTACAATTGCCGATATTTGCCTGGTTGCGCATTTGACCAGTGCGAAGATGCTGTGCGACTGCGATGGCGCGTCGTACCCGACGGCACGGCGGATCTTTGATGCCTGCATGCAGATCGAGGCCTTTGTGCAGGAACACCCGCTTCGCCAGGCGGGCGCGCAAACAACGGCACCGCTTTGAACAGGAACCGCCTCACCTGCGTGCAGGCACGTAACGGGGCAATCGCAGGCCTGCGAACTGAACGTAGACGCGTGGGCACGGCGCGGACGCAGTCAAGCTCGCGCAGACTGCGTAAACTTGTCTGCGATGCGCGCCTTTGCCCACCCTACGCAGGCCAACTCAGTTGAGTTCGATTCCGCTGTCCCGGATGACCGTGCCCCAGCGGGCAAGCTCACTCGCTATGAAGGCGGCGAACTCTTCGGGCGTACTCGTGGCAATGGTGATGCCGGATTTTTCGAGCTTCTCCGCGACGGCATGCTCGGCGTAGATAGCCATGATCTGCTGGCGAATTTTATCAATGATCTCGCGCGGTGTGCCGGCGGGCGCGACCAGCCCGATCCAGGTCGAGATGTCGTCGAGCGCGGGAATCCCGGCCGCTGCTGCAAGTGGTGGAACATCCGGCAGCGCCGGCAAAGGGCGGCTGTTGAGCTTCGCCAGCGCCCGCAATTTGCCGCTCGCGATGAGCGGCAGGCTGGTTGCGGCGCCATCCACGATGTAATCGACGGCGCCGGTGAGCAGGCCTTGAACCGTCGGCGGGCTGCCGCTGAAGGGAATGTACTGGACCTCGATGCCGGCCTCGCGATTGAACAGGTAGCCGGCGAGGCGCGTCGTTATGATGCCGGCGCCATAATTGAGCTTGCCGGGATTTGCCTTTGCGCGCGCGATCAGCTCTTTCACCGACTTTGGACCAACATCCGCGCGCACGCTCAGAAGCGAGGTGTTCTTGGACGCCAAGGTAATGGGCGCAAAATCCTTGACGGGGTCATAAGCGAGGTTCCTGTTGGTGATGGGATTGAGCACCATGGTCACATCCATCACCGCCAGCAGCGTGTAACCGTCGGGAGGCATTTTCGCGACCCGCGCGGCGGCGATGGCGGTGTTGGCGCCGGGCTGGTTTTCGACCACGACGGGCGCGGCCCAGAGTTCACTCATGCGCTGGGCAATGACACGCATGAGGATGTCGGTCGGACCACCCGGCGGGAACGGCACGACAATGCGTATGGGGCGTCTGGGATAACTCGCCGCGGCCACGCCTGCTGTGATGCCGGATGGAGCGGGGAGAAAAGAGACAACGAAACACAAAGCGGCCGCAACTCGCATGACCATCGAAGGCACGCAGTTGCGACGGGTGGTGGCCGCAACGCGATCAGTCATATCTCATTCCGGATTCCTTCACGACCGCCGACCATCGTTGCGCTTCCTTGCGGATGAAATCCGCAAA
>CATPCO010000358.1 GCA_955652925.1 uncultured Xanthobacteraceae bacterium
GGCTTCACGTGGGAGAGGGATAAAGATGACTGGAGATTCTTCGCTCGGTCTGCCCTTGATCGAGAGCATCGATCTTTCGGATGAGGACAAGAAATTCGTCAAGGCATCGCTATGGAGAAACGGCGCCACGCCGCCGATCACCACTGCGGAGCAATACGCGCGCTACAAGCGCATCGCCGAGCAGCTCTCGCGCAAGCACGATCCGCACATCCTGAGCTCGCTGTCTTTCATCCGCTCGCCTGACGGTGTGTTGCTCACGTCGCTCGAGGCGCGCATGAGCGAGTGGGAGGAGGTGAATAGCGAATAGCTTGTAGGGTGCGCAAAGGGCGCCGCCTCAGCACCAATTACGCCCATATTCCGCCACGGCGCCCGTGCGCACGCCGTCTATCCTTTTCGGCGAGGATGGACCGCGCGCACCGTACCCACGCGGTCGTCCGGTTATATGGTGGGCACGGCGCGGACGCAGTTAAGCTTGCGCAGACTGCGTAAACTTGTCTGCGCCGCGCGCCTTTGCCACCCTACTTTCGCTATTCGCGCTTCTGTAAGTTCTCGATCACCCCCTCCACACCGCCGCGCTGGAACCCGTATCCCGTTGCCGCGGCCAGTACATCGAGCGCCTGGAAAACCTGCTCGCGCGGCCGCCTGCTTGCCCAGAACAGCGGTCCGCCTTTCTGCGGGGGAAAGCCGTAGCCGTTGACAAGCACCACGTCGACATCCGAAGGCCGTGCCGCTATGCCCTCCGCCAGCAGCAAGGCTGCTTCATTGATCATGGTTGCGAGCGCGCGCCACTGAATCTCTTCGGCGGTAAACGAACGTCGCGTGATGCCTTTTTCAGCGGAGACCTTGTCGATCATCGCATTCACCTCGGGATCGACGGTCCCGCGCCGCGCGCCATCGGGGTAGCGATACCAGCCGGCGCCGGTCTTCTGGCCGAAGCGACCGGCCTCGCACAGACGATCGAGCACCTGCGGGAAACGCGCCTTCGGATCACGGGTCGGTGCAAGCCGCTGGCGCGTGCGCCAGGAGATATCGAGACCGCTGAGGTCGCCGACCGCGAATGGTCCCATCGCAAGACCAAAAGCGGTCATGGCGCTGTCGACCTCATCGGGATAGGCGCCCTCTTCGAGCATCAGCTCGCACTGGATGCGGTAAGCGGAATAAATGCGGTTGCCGATGAAGCCTTCGCCCACCCGCGCGATAACGGGCAGCTTGCGGATGGTTTTCGCAACCGCAAGCGCGGTTGTCAGAACATCTCCTGCGGTTGCCGCCCCACGCACGACTTCAAGCAGCCGCATGATATTTGCCGGGCTGAAGAAATGCAGGCCGAGCACGTCCGCTGGCCGACTCGTCACCGAAGCAAGTGCATCGATATTGAGATAGGACGTGTTGGAGGCAAGGATCGCGCCGCCCTTGAGGACGGCGTCGAGCTCCCGAAACACTGACTGTTTGATTGCCATATCCTCGAATACGGCCTCGATGACCAGGTCGGACTGCACAAGCTGCTTGAGATCGAGCGTTGGCCGAAGCTGGTGAAGACGCTGCTCCGCTTCCTGCGATGTCATGCGCCCGCCCTGGACGCCGCGGTCATAGATGCCGTGGATGCGTTCGAGACCGCGATCAAGCGCTTCCTGGTCCTGTTCGATGAGCGTCACCGGAAGGCCCGCGTCGAGAAATGAGACTGCAATGCCCGAACCCATGGTGCCGGCGCCGAGAACGCCGACCGCCGCGATCGGCCGCGCAACGGCATCGGCGATATCGGGGATGCGCGCCGCCTCCCGTTCGGCAAAAAACAGGTAACGCAGCGCAGCCGATTCTTCGCTCTCCCGCAGCCGCTGGAAGCTGGCGCGTTCCACAACGCAAGCCTCGCCAAACGGCAGGCGCTCGGAGTTCTGTATCGCCTCGATCGCCTCCTTCACAGCGGTGCGTGCGCGCGCCCCTTTGTTTGCGTTCTCTATCGCTTTCTTGAGCGCTTCATCCGACGAAACCGGAACGAAGAGTGCGCTGAGCCGGCGCTTGCGTTTTGCGAGATGGCGTGCGTGCCGTCGCGCTGCCTCGCGGATGTCTCCGGAAACCACGCCGTCGATGATGCCGAGCCGCTGCGCTTCGGGTGCCTTCACCCGCCGCCCCGACGTGATGAGCTCAATCGCGGTTGCGACCCCGGTCAGGCGCGGCAGGCGCTGCGTTCCGCCCGCTCCCGGGATGACGCCAAGCGTCACTTCGGGCAGACCCACCACCGCATCGGGAGTGGCGATGCGGTCATCGCAGGCGAGTGCGATCTCGAAGCCGCCACCCAGCGCGGCGCCATGGATGGCGGCGACCACGGGCTTCTCACATTTCTCGATCGCCGCGATGATCGCAGGCACCTGCGGGTCCCGCAGCGGCCGGTCGAACTCGCGAATGTCGGCTCCGGCGATGAAGGTTTTGCCCGCTCCGATCAGAACAATGGTGGAGACGCCCGCATCATCGGCGAGCGCGCTGATCTCTCGCAGCAAACCCTCTCGCACGGGCTGCGAGGTCGCATTGACCGGCGGGTTGTCGATCACGACAAATGCGATGTCGTCCTCGCGCTCCACGCGCACCGGCGAGACTTGTTGGGTCGCCATGGCTTACATCTCTCCGTGAGGGGCATTGGCAACGTTAGGCGCCAGAACGCCGTTCTCGATCGCCTTTCAGCGCCTTGCATTTAGGATATTCATCGCGCAGATCATAGCCGCATCGGACCGTGTGAGGGGGGCGAGGGGGCGGCGCAATCTGCGAATTCATGTCGGCTTTCAGGGCATCTCGGCGCTAAATCGGTTGCCGGCGGGGGAAGCCACAGGGCGAAAATGACCCGAAGCGGAAGTCGCGCTCTCTTATTCGATCACCTCGTCGGCGCGCGCTTGCAGCGTCGCCGGTACGGCGAGGCCGAGCGCCTTGGCGGTCCTGAGGTTGATGACCAGCTCGAACGCAGTCGGCTGCCGGACCGGCAGATCGACGGGCTTGGTGCCCTTAAGGATTTGGCCGGCGTAGGTACCCGCCTGCCGAAAGGCGTCGGCGAGGCTCGCCCCATAGCTGATCAGGCCGCCCGAGGCCACGAATTCGCGGAATGGGTAGATCGCGGGAAGCCTGTGACTCGCCGCCAGCCCGACGATTTGCTCAGTTCGAGCTAAGAAGAAAGGATCGGAGCCGACAAGGAGCGCGTTAACCCGCTGTTGGACGAAGGACGCAAAGGCTGTGTCGATTTCGCCTTCGGTGCGGGCGTTGAGAACCTGCAATTGCTGCCCGTTTGCGCTCGCCACCGCCTGCGCGTCTCTGACATCAGATTCGGTATCCGGGCTTTTCGGATTCACGAGCATGCCGAAGACGGGCCGTCGGGGAACCAGTTCGAGCATGAACTCCAACCGCTTTTGTCCGAGCGGCGACGTGAGGATCGTCACTCCCGTGGCGTTGCCTCCCGGCCGGTTGAAGCTTGCAACGAGGCCAGCTGCAACCGGATCGAAGCCCACGACAAAGACGATCGGAATTGCTGCGGTCACCGCCTTTGCGGCCAGCGCGGCAGGCGGGCCCTGCGCGATGATTATGGCCACCGGACGGCGAACCAATTCGGCCGCCATCGCCGGCAGTCGATCGTATTGACCGTTAGCAAAGCGATATTCGAGCGTCACGTTCTGGCCCTCGACGTAGCCGTTTTCGCTCAGACCTTTGCGGAACCCGGCTGCATAACGCGCGACGGCATCGGGCGACGTGCTGCTGAGCCAGCCGACCACCAGCATGGCCGGCTGCTGCGCGCGGGCTGCGAGCGGCCACGCCACTGCTCCGCCAAGAAGCGTGATAAACTCGCGCCGCCTTAAATGGTTGAACAGCGTGCGCCTCCCCGGTTCGAGGACCGCACCGGATCCTACCCAAATGGCATATCCCTGTCAGGGTCTGTGACCTACTTCGTGATGCGGCGGGAGACCCCAGGAATGTCGGGTCCTGGCAGATATTGTTGCAAAAGTCGTTTTCCACCGTGATCAAATTTTTTTCTAGGCCGCTGATGCGATTCTCGGATAAATATGTGAGGGACCTCGTCTCCTAGTGACAAACTCACAGGCGGCTTCGCTAACGGCCTGGGTGCCATATTAAACGGCAAGAGTAGTTTAGCTTCGTTTCTTTCGAAAAAACGTCGCCTGGTATTTTGGGACTTTTGCAACAATATCGGTACATACCGGCGAAGTGCCGCGATGCGGAAAATTGGTAGTCATTGGGGAATACCGGACATACACAGGCGAAATAAAAACCGTCGTCCCTTGGCATGAGATGCGCCAGTCTCCGACCCGCAGCAC
>CATPCO010000359.1 GCA_955652925.1 uncultured Xanthobacteraceae bacterium
CGGTCAGGAAGCCCGTGGGAGTGAGAAGCGGAATCAGGTCGCCGAACAAAAACTCGTAAAGACCGCCGCCCGCAAGCGATATGAATCGAGCAATATCCCGGCAGTCGGCGAAGGTCGCTGCGCGGTAGGCAATGGAAGGAATTGCCGCCTTCCCCGGCGCGGCTGGCCGGGCAATGCTTTCGAGATTGGGCCTGGGAAAGTGTGCCAACGCGCTCGCGGCACGTTGGGCGCTCGTGTCTGCTGCGGACATCTGCCGCCCCCTGGCGCGCGTAGCGCGCCTCTGATCGAGTCACAGTCCGGCAAAGCTATGGCAAGAAGATGGACAAATTTGAATCGCCACGTTGATTTTTTGATGGAGAAGTTGAGGAGTTGTTAGGGAAGAAAATGATCAGCACGTTTGTATACTGGTAGGGCGGGTTTGGAACCCGCCCTCGCTCGGCACGATCTGTGCGCGACCTGATGGCCCGTGCTTGTTGTGGCAGGGCGGGTTTGCAACCCGCCCCCCTACTTCGTCAAGCGTGCGGTCATCACCGCGTTCTGGAACAGTGCCGTCATGGCGTCAGAAATCCCCTGGGTCGGGCTCACTTCGAAGAAAAGCCCAGGGGACGCGCAACTCTGCATGGTCGGATTGATCTGACCAGAAAACGGTTTGATGTATTGATTGTACCAGGCGTTGGTCGGCAGCGGGAGATAGGTGGTGTACAGCACTGCAATCAGGACGCCTCGATTCTTCAAGGTCGTGCACAATGCGGTGTTGATGGGCTCCTGGCAACGGCCGCCGCTGACCGTTTTCTGCGAGCATGAATTGGGATTGTTCTCGTCGGCTACGCCGTCTGACACGAAGAACAGAACCTTCTGCGGTGCGGCCAGGGTGCCGGGCCCCGGGGCGGGAATGGCTGAATTGATGGCGGGAAAAATGCCATCGTAATTCGTATCCTGGTCGTTGAATTGATTCTGACCGCTGACGGTCATGACGTCCATGCTCGCAATCTGGGATTTGGCGCTGGCCAGATCGGACGTGAGCGCAACCATATTCGTCAGCCCGGCGGTGGCTGCGGAGGCGCCAAACGTGTAGACCGCCACGCGGTATTGATTGGGCAGCGTCTCGGTCGATACGGCGGTATCCATCAATTTCTGCGTGGCCTCGCGCACGACGTCGAAACGCATGGTCACGCCCAGTTTTTTTGCAAGATTGTAGTAGTTGTTCGAGTTTTTGAGATCGTGGCAGGCGAAGGCACATTGGTCCGGGGTATTGTTGACCATGGTCGCGATGTCGCCCGGGGTTGCCCCCACACCCATCGAGGGTGTGTTGTCCAGCAGCATGTAAAAATCGACGTAAGTGGACAGCCCGGCGGAAGCGGTCGCGCTCCCGTTGATTGTTGTGGTCGGGATGCCAACGAAGCCCATGAACAGGTTGGGCTTGGTCGCCGTGTAGCTGACGACGGCGGTCCGCCCGGAGCTGCTGTCGTTCACCGCGACCGAAACACTATTGACCGTGACATTCCCGAGATTGGTGGCTTGAGCATTGAAGACATTCTGCGCTGTGGTCTGGGCGGCTGTCGCATTCCCTGAGATCGCCTGGTGGTCCACTGCCGCCAATGCAGCGGCATCGGCAGCCGCGCTGAGTTTCGCCTTCGCCTTGTTGCTGGTGCTGTAATCGACCGCGGCTCCCATGAACCCCATCACGGGAATGATCGCCAGTCCCAGCATCAATGGGATGGACCCGCCTTGCTGGCGGCCGAAATGCTGAATTTTCCTTTGGACAATTTCCGCGAAGATGCGCGCCTTCTGATGGAAGCGTGTCCGGGTTGCGAAATATTCATGACGATCGGACGGCATCCTGGGCATCCAAGGCATCCCAATCTGGGTTAGATTGGACGGCTTTAAATGTCGGCCGTTAAACCGCAGTTAAATGAATCGTCGAAAGAAGGGCTATCTGACCCGAACCGATCTGTTCAAGCCAGCGTTGGGACCATTCGCGCCAGCCACTTGGGAACTATTATGATCAAATCTGATGAAATTCATTTGAACATTTTTTGCCATGCGAGTTCTTCGCGTAGGTTGGGTCGAGTTCTTTACGAGACCCAACGTGCACCGGCAAAGAGTTGGGTCTCGCAAGCTCGACCCAACCTACGTCATGAGCGGGCGATCCGCTCAACGCGTCCGTTCGATTCGGGCGCTGCTTGCGGCTTCAATGCAGTTGCGGCGGAGACGGTTGCCAAGCCGCACCGGAGCGGCCAACTTCGTAGCCGTATGCAAACAAGGACCGCATATAGCCCGTCTCAAATTCAACCGAGCCTCTATCGGGGATGTCCTTTGGCAGATAGGTGAGATTGAATTTAAAGCCATTGCGTCGCGCAAATTCGTAAGCGGCGACCACGCTGTTTCGGCGCTCCGTCTTGGTCAAAGTGAAAATGGCGCGGCCGGGAACTTGAACAGGACTGTTCTCCGTCAGCTCGAAGCTCGGCTCGAGCTTTGTATTGATCAGCACGTACATCGATTTGTGAACTGACGCAGCGCGCGTGATCCCGAGGCTTCCGAGAATCTTCTGCGGCCCCGCGAAGATCGGGTCTGTCATCTCGCCGTCAACGTGCATTTCCGCGAACCGGTGCCCGTCTGCCTGGACATCGATGAGCACGGGCGAGAATACTCCGGGAAAGCTCGCGGAGGCGGTAATGACTGCGGTGAAAAGCGCGCTGGCGTCCGGCCGCTCGCTCGCGGCAATTGCTCCCATGTCCCACAAGACCGGCCGTTGGGCATCGAGATTTGTGGTGATCACGTAGAGACGCCGGCCCTTGCGATGTTCACGCGCGACATCGGCGAGCAGGCGAGGGGTAACATATTGCGAAATGATCCGGTACGCGCTGTTCTCGCTGATCAAGCCTCCGCCGAAAATGACGTTCGTGACAGTCGCCGCTTTGGCAAATTGCTCGGCATGACCTGCCGTGTACATCGCTTTGATATCATCGTCATACTCAGGTCCGAGAAAGGCAAAAGGCGCCATGAGCGCGCCCGTGCTCGCCCCTGAGACGATGGTGAACTGCGGCCGCTCGTGCGTGGCTGTCCAACCGTTGAGAACGCCCGCTCCGAAGGCGCCATCCGCTCCCCCACCAGAAAGGGCCAAAAAGACAAAGTCCTGCTTGGTATTGATCTTGGCCGGATCCATTTCGAGCTTCGCCCCCGCGCCATCGGCGAACTCCCGGATATGAGGAAAGCCGGGAAGCTGGGCATTGACCGCCTGAGTCACGGTGAACGGCGCGCGCGGGATGGCACAAGCCCCGAGGCCACCGGCGATGATGGAGATTGCGACTGCCCGGACAAGGAGATGTGCTGGGAGCGCGAAGGACATCGCATCGCTCTGAGCTGATGGGCGACTGTCTAGGGCCGCCGCGCCCGGTGGCGTGTGCTGGTTTGGATGGCCGACGATCGTATGAAGAACTTGCCAATGATCCGCGAGCCGAGCCCCTCGTATCCGCGCTGAAGAGGCGGAAATCGCCCGACACTGGCGGCCACCGTGGCTCATCATCATGGCAATTCGGAGTTCATAACAGGGTCAATTGCTGAACCGGGAGCGGATCCCGCTGCCCGCTTAATTCCCCAACGCCGCCATCTCGCGGTAAACTTAGCCCCGCATCTTGTCATTGTGTCGAGGCCGATGGTCCCGACCCAGAATCCGTACCCGGTGCATTGACTTAGTCACCTGACGAGAGTTTGACCCACTTGCGGGTTTAGTTGTGCGCGAACAGCTGCCGGATCTTAAGACAGCTGCCCATAGAGTCGGATTTCGAGGCAAGACCATGCACAAGCACGATGCGATCGTTATCGGGACTGGACAGTCAGGGCCCGCACTGGCGAGGCGGCTTGTTGCCGCCGGGAAGGACGTCGGCATCATCGAGCGCAAGTACTTTGGCGGCACCTGCGTCAATACCGGATGCACGCCCACGAAGGCATTGATTGCGAGCGCTTATGCCGCGCACCTGGCACGCCGTGCCGCCGATTATGGCGTGACCATCGGCGGCCCGATCGGCGTCGACATGAAGGCGGTCAAGGCGCGCAAGGATGCCATCGCACTCGCATCGCGGCACGGCGTCGAGCGATCCCTCAAGACATTGCAAGGCTGCACTGTGTACGAAGGGCACGCCCGGTTTGTTGCAGACAAGAGGATAGCGGTGAACGGGGTCGAGCTCGGTGCGGATCGCATCTTTCTGAATGTGGGAGCGCGCGCCTCGATCCCTCCGATTCCCGGCCTGGACCAGGTCTCTTATTTGACGAACAGCTCGATGATGGACATCGACTTTCTCCCCCCGCATCTCATCATTCTGGGCGGCAGTTACGTCGGCCTTGAATTCGCGCAAATGTATCGCCGGTTCGGAAGCGAGGTGACGGTGATCGAGCTCTCGCCGCGGGTCATTGCGCGCGAGGACGAGGACGTTTCCGTCGCCGTCGCAGAGTTTCTCAGGCAAGAGGGCATTGATGTTCGCGTCGGCGCCAAGGCGGCCGGGGTGGAGAAACAGGGAAGCTCGATTGCCGTGAGGGTCGAATCCGCGGGGAAGGTTTCACAAGTCGTCGGAACGCACCTGCTGGTGGCGATCGGCCGGCGGCCGAATACAGACGACCTTGGCCTTGACAAGGCCGGCGTCTTAACCGACTCGCATGGTTATATTGAAGTCGATGATCAGCTTCGCACCAACGTTCCCGGCATCTGGGCGATGGGGGACTGCAACGGCCGCGGCGCGTTTACGCACACGTCATGGAACGATTTCGAGATCGTGGCCGCGAATCTCCTCGACAATGATCCAAGGCGCGTCAGCGATCGGATCACCGCGTATGCGCTCTACACCGATCCTCCGCTCGGCCGCGCCGGCATGACGGAAGCCGACGTGCGCAAGCGCGGCAGGCCCGCGCTGATTTCGACTCTGGCAATGGAAGACGTCAGCCGCGCATATGAGAAGGGCGAGACCAAGGGTTTCATGAAAATCCTGGTCGACCGCGACAGCAAGCAGATCCTTGGGGCCTCTTTGTTGGGGCTTGCCGGTGACGAGGTCATTCACTGCATCCTCGATCTGATGTATGCCAAGGCTCCCTATACGGTCATGCAGCGCGCGATGCACATTCATCCGACGGTATCGGAATTTATTCCAACCATGCTGGGGGACCTGCGGCCACTGCAATGACCAATCTTCATGTCAAAGCCGGGCCGTACGCCTTTGAAGCCCGCATGGAAGAGAAATTGGCTCCCAAAACCTGCGTCAAGTTCGCGAGCTTGCTGCCGTACCGCGCGCAGATCATTCACGTTCGCTGGAGCGGGGAAGCCTGCTGGATTCCACTCGGTGAGCTCGATCTTGGTTTAACTTATGAAAATCACACCAGCTTTCCGGCCCCGGGTGACATTATTCTCTATCCGGGCGGGATCAGCGAAACGGAAATTCTGCTTGCCTATGGGGGTGTACGCTTTGCCAGCAAGGTCGGACAGCTTGCGGGCAATCACTTTCTCACCGTCACGAAAGGACGCGAGAACCTGGCGGCGCTCGGCAAGCTTACGTTGTGGCATGGAGCGCAGGACATTTTGTTTGAGCGTGCATAAACGACCGAGCATGGCAGCTCCATGGCGAGGAAGTTTTTGTCTTGCCAAGGAATCTCCTGTTCACCAGTATTGCCACTCACCCGCACTGCAAGGAGGCCGCGATGGCACAGGAGCCGCTGGCGACCAAGGGCAACTACCTCCACATCTACGATTTCCGCGTGCAAAAAGGCCGCGAGGAAGAATTCATCAGATCGTTCGAGCAGTTCGACTACTCGGACGGCAATCCCATGCACAAGTCGAAGGCGCAGGTGAAGGACGGCGTGCTCTGCCGTGATACCGAAGATCCGCAGCGCTTTTTCCTGATCGCCGAATGGGCGGACATCGAGGAGCACGCGCGCATCCGCAAGATCCTCGCCAACGAGATCAAGCCCGAATTCATCAAATATATCGAAGGCGGAAGGTTCATCCCGAAATACGTCGAGGTGGTGTCGTCCACTCCGGAGGAGATCCTCAACAAGGCCGGCTGATTTGCTCTGATCAAGTCAACCCGACCATCGAGCGAATGTCTGCGGGTGTCGCCCCATCCTTGCGTAGTGCGCGCAGCGAAGTCGCCGCAGTGGATTTCGACAGCTTTCGCCCCTGCTCGTCCAAAATCAGGCGGTGGTGGTGGTAAATCGGCTCCCGCAGGCCAAGCAGAGCCTGCAGCAAGCGATGGACACCGGTCGCGAAGAACAGATCGCGCCCGCGCACCACATGCGTGACGCCTTGGACAGCATCGTCGATGACGACCGAGAGATGATAGCTCGTGGGCAGTTCCCTGCGCGCGAGCATGACATCGCCCCAGACCTGCGGTTGCGCGACGAGCGTTCCCGTTTCCCCTGATGGACCTGCTCCGGTCTCGGTGAAGCTCAACGATTCCACACGCGCCAGCGCCGCCTTCATGTCGAGGCGAAGCGCGAAGCGCGCGCCCGATTGCATGCGCGCCGCGCGCTCCTTGACCGAGAGCGAATGCGCGTTGCCGGGATAAAGCGGAGCGCCATCGGGATCGCGCGGCCAGCCGCCCTGCGCGTCGCGTTCGGCAACCATCCGGGCGATCTCGCCGCGGCTTTCAAAGCTCGGGTAGAGGAGACCCAAGCCGTCCAGGCGCGCGAGCGCCGCGCGATAGTCGTCGAAATGCGCGCTCTGGCGGCGGACTGGCTGTTCCCAGGTCAGCCCCAGCCATTCGAGATCCTCATAGATGGCTTGCTCGAACCGCGGCCGGCAGCGCGTGCGATCAATGTCCTCTATGCGCAACAGGAATTGCCCGCTCGAGGCACCCGCCATGTCAAAATTGATCAGCGCGGAGAGCGCATGGCCGAGATGGAGATAACCATTCGGGCTCGGCGCAAACCGAAAGACCGCAGGAGACATGTTGCGGATCAGCCTTCAAGTGACAATCTATGGCCTTCCATGGCTTCTCACGTTCTCCGAAATCAAGCCGATCTCGATGCGGGCCTCGCAATTCTGACAGCGAACGATCCGCGTCTTGCAAAGCTCGTCCCCACGGCCGGACGGCCGGCCTTGCGGCAACGGCCGGCCGGGCTGGCAGGGCTGTGCGCGATCATCTGCGCCCAACAGCTTTCGACTGCGAGCGCATCCGCCATCTGGGGACGCTTTTCCGCGGCGTTCGATCCTTTTCACCACGATGCGCTGCGGCGCGCCCGCTCCGACAAGCTCGCGCGCATCGGCCTCTCCAGGCCCAAGATCAAGACCGTGAAGGCGATCGGTGCCGCAATCGCAAAGGGCGACATCGATCTCGAAGCGCTTGCCGGCATGGAGGCGGATGATGCCCACAGCGCGCTCACCGCATTGCACGGCATCGGCCCATGGACGGCCGATATTTATCTCCTGTTTTGTCTGGGTCATGCGGATGCCTGGCCGGCGGGTGACCTTGCGTTGCAGGAGGCCGCGCGCTTGGCGTTTGGTCTCAAACGCCGGCCTTCCGCCAAGGACATGGTCACGCTCGCGCAGGAATGGCGGCCATGGCGCGCAGTAGCTGCGCACCTGCTCTGGAATTATTATCGCAGCATCAAACGGCGCGATGCGGTGCCGATCCCAGCGCAGAACAGGGAAAACAGAGATGCCCGTTGAGCTCGACGGACCGCGGCTCGATCCGCGATCGCCTCCTGCACGTGTCTTGGTCGTGTTTCTCCACGGCTATGGCGCCGACGGCAAGGATCTCATTGACAACGGCCGCGCCTGGCAGGGCCTGCTGCCGCAAGCCGCGTTTGTATCGCCGCACGCGCCGGAGCCCTGCGGCCAGGCCCCCACAGGCAGGCAATGGTTTCCGCTGAGTTTCCGCGAATCCAACGAGCGCTGGGTCGGCTGCAACAAAGCGGCGCCTGTGCTCGAACATTTTCTCGACGCGGAGCTCAAGCGCCGCAATCTTGCGCCCTCGGCGCTGGCGCTGGTTGGATTCAGCCAAGGCACCATGATGGCACTGCATGTCGGGCTGCGCCGCGCGGTCGCTCCGTTTGCCATTGTCGGCTATTCCGGGCTGCTCGCCCTTCCGTCGAATGCCGATCCGCAAAAACTTGCAGGCGAGATCAAATCGCGGCCACCCGTCATGTTGATTCATGGCGACCAGGACGATCTCATCCCGGTCCAGGCCTTGTTTCACGCAGCGAGCGGGCTTGCCGCCCTCGGCGTGCCGGTCGAGTGGCATATGTCGCAAGGCATCGGGCACGGAATCGATCAGGACGGACTGCGTCTCGGGGGAGAATTTCTCGCCCGCCGCCTTGCCGCGCCGCGCCCTTGAAGTAGCGGCGAGCTAGCTCTCCAACCCTGCCTGGGCAAGGCTTTTCTGATTCGCCCCGCGTAGCACGTTGCGTCCAAATGCGGGACCAACCCTGCCCCTGCGGCGGTTGCGCGCGCATGGCATAAGCCTCGGAGCGGGCTTCACAATCCTGTCATGCTACCCTATAGACTGTGCCGGCGACAGGGGCCACCGCTGCGGTTTGCAGGGAAAGGAGATGGCAGGCCTTGAACGTGCACGTTTCGCCCTCGGGCTTTCCCGCGCTGGTGCTCAACGCGGATTTCCGGCCGCTTAGCTATTACCCGCTGTCGCTCTGGTCCTGGCAGGATGCCATCAAGGCTGTCTTTCTCGAACGGGTGAACATCGTCGCCGAGTACGAGCGCGCGGTGCGCAGCCCAAGCATTGAGATGAAGCTGCCGAGCGTGGTCTCGCTCAAGACCTTCGTGAAGCCTGCCACCCAGCCCGCTTTCACCCGCTTCAATGTGTTTCTGCGCGACAAGTTCAGTTGCCAGTATTGCGGCTCGCGCGAAGACCTCACCTTCGACCACCTGGTGCCGCGCTCGCGCGGCGGCCACACGACCTGGGTCAACGTTATCGCGGCCTGCTCCTGGTGCAATCTCAAGAAGGGCAATATGACGGCGGGCGAGGCGGGGATGTGGCCCGCACAAATGCCGTTCCAGCCGAGCGTGCATCACCTCCACCGCAACGGACGGCTGTTTCCGCCGAATTATCTGCACGAAAGCTGGCTCGATTATCTTTATTGGGACACCGAGCTCGATCCCTGATCGGCCCGGTCGTCCGGGAGGAAGCGCCATGGAGCTGATCGCGGACCGCGGCCGTCGCGTTGCCATTGAAGAGCTCAACACCAGCCGGCTCTTGGCCCACGCCAGGAAGCAGGCGCAGCAGCGCAAGCTCGACGATGTTTTGATCGTGGATGTCGACGCACATCACTACGAGAACGAGTGCTACGACGAGTTCCTTCCTTTCATGGAAAACGATGTCCTGCGCCAGCTCACGCTCGCGGGCCGCGCGAAGGGGCGCGGCAGCGCTATTCCAAGCCCGGCGACCGGTTTTCAGGA
>CATPCO010000360.1 GCA_955652925.1 uncultured Xanthobacteraceae bacterium
CAGGAATCGCTCCGGTACCACGCCTTTCTGGGATTCATGGAAGATATGGATCGCGATGGCTTTTTGCGTGCCGTCGGCCTGCGGCATCGCGGTGACCCCGACAAATGTCCCGACCTTGATGTCCGCGAGCGAGGCCTTCACCAGGGCCATGACGCGTGCAGGATCGACGAGCTTGACCTTCATTTCTTCGCCGCTGCGCGCCTTGATCTGTAAGAGGTCGCCGTCGACCTGATCAATCTGGCCGCGAATGCGCACCGTCGAAGGCGGTTGCTGTGCAAAGCTCACCGTTGCCACGAGCATCACGCCGAACAGGATGACGCCGTAGAGGCGCCGGATCGTCATCGTCATCTCATTTCCTCCCACTTTAGCGCCGAACGCACGGGTGGCTTTGGGCTAACCCCGTGTCAGCCGTCTTTATTCCTGCATATCAATAGTCCTGCATATCAATAAAGCCCAGGCGTGGAGCCGCCGTCCACGGCAATAGCGGTGCCTTGGATGTGACGCGCGCGCTCCGCGCACAGAAACAGCGTGAGCTCGGCGATATCTTCGGGCGTCCCCAAGCGACGAATTCCGCTCTTTTCCAGCATGGCCGCGCGGACCTCTTCCACCGATTTGCCGAGCGCGGCCGCGCGTTGTCTCACCAGCTGGTCGGTGCGCTCGGTAGCAGTCTGGCCGGGATGGATCGCGTTGACATGAACGCCGTCGCGCATTCCCAGGCGGGAGAGCCCCTTGGAGAAATTCGCGCACGCGGCGTTAACCGATCCGCCGATCAGAAATTCAGGTTCGACGGTGCGCGCGGCACCGCCGATGATGCTGACGACGTGCCCCTGCACGGCTTTGAGCAAGGGCCAGAACAGACGTGTAAGGCGCACTGCCCCGAAGAATTTCAGCGCAAACCCGTCGAGCCAGGTCTCATCGGGAAGCTCAAGAAAGTTGCCGGCCCGCGTCGCTCCAGCGTTGTTGATCAAAATATCGCAGCGCTGAAACCTTTCCTGCACACGCTTGAACAGTTGCTCGCAGCCGGCAAGGGTGCGTAGATCGCCGGCCACGATCAAGGGCGCAAGCCCCTGCGCCGCGACTGCTTTCGCCGCCTCGGCGAGATTGTGCTGCGATGACGAGGCAAGCACGGTTTGGGCGCCTTCGCGCGCGAAGGCAAGGCCAATGCCGCGCCCGATCCCGCGACTGCCCCCTGAAATAACAACCACCTTGCCGTTGAATTCTCCCGCCATCGATGTTCTCCATGCTAGCCTGATGGGCAAATCTACTATGGCGTGAACGCGTGCGGGTCAAAGGCCGTGAAGGCGATCTTCATTGACTGCAACAAACAGCTCGCCCCGGTGTTCGACGCCGTGCGCCGGGGCGATGACCCCCCGATCGATATCAATGGTGAAAGCTTTTCACCTGCGGATCTGCCGCGCCTGCTCGCCGGGTATGGGATCTGTCTCGACGATCATTCCTACATGCCGGCTGAGTTCGTTGCGCGCTGCCAAGGGCTCAAGCACATTGTGTTCCTCGGCACGGGCGCATCGAGCTACATGGACGTTGCCGCGCTCAATGCTGTTGGTGTTCAGGTTCACACCATCAAGGGCTATGGCGATACTGCCGTCGCCGAGCACACGATTGCGCTGATATTCGCATGTTGCCGGGAGCTTGCGCGCATGGATCGTGCGGTGCGCCGCGGTGTCTGGGATCCGCTGGAAAGCATGCAGCTTAAGGGCAAGACGCTGGGCCTAGTCGGGCTCGGCGGCATCGGAGGGGAAGTCGCGCGCATTGCGCGCGGCATCGGCATGGAAGTGATTGCCTGGAATCGCACGGCGCGCGCGGATGCCGGCGTGGCGCTCGTTGATCTCGATGACTTGTTGGCGCGCGCTGACATTATCTCGCTTCATCTCGCGCTCACGGACGAAACGCGCGGAATGCTGGGGGCGCAGCAACTTGCACGCATGAAGCGCGGCGTCATCCTGGTCAATACGGCGCGCGCCGCGCTGGTGGATGAAGCAGCTCTCCTCGACGCGCTCGATCGCGGCCACATCCGGCACGCCGGCCTTGACGTTTTTCATTCCGAGCCGCTCAAACCCGATCATCCGCTCGCAGGCTTTGAGAATGTGACGCTTACCTCGCATGCAGCCTTTCGCACGCTCGAAGCCTCCATGACGTTGATGCGCCGCGCGATCGATATCGTGCGCAGGATCGAGGGCTACCCGGCGGTCGCGTGACCGCTCGCACGCAGCATTGACGCGCGCGCCTTCCCGCGTCGACAATGCAAAAAAGCAGTCCGGGAGGGAGCGTTGAAGCCGGCACCTTTCGCCTACGCCAAGGCGCGCTCGCTCGACCATGCCATCGATTTGCTGGCGCAGGACGAGGCACGGATCCTTGCGGGCGGCCAGAGCCTGATTGCGACGCTCAACATGCGGTTGAGCCGGCCCGCTCTGCTGGTCGATATCAATGGTCTCGATGGATTGGATGAGATTAGTCGCGAGAACGGCGGCCTCAAAATTGGAGCCTTGGTGCGCCACGTCAAAGCCGAGGGCTCAACCGAGATTGCCCAATATGCGCCGCTCATCGCTTTGGCCATGCCCCATATCGGCCACCCCGCGATCCGCAATCGGGGAACCGTTGGCGGCTCCATCGCATTTGCCGATCCCGCCGCGGAGCTGCCCGCCTGTCTCCTCGCGCTGGCAGGAGAGGTGGAGATCGCCGGACCGCAAGGCCGCCGAATCGTACACGCCGATCATTTCTTCAAGGGCCTGTTCGAGACCGCGCTTGCGCCGCATGACGTGCTCGCCTCGATTCGCGTGCCGGCCGCGACCGCAGCAACCCGCGTCGGCTTTGCCGAATTTGCGCGCCGGCATGGCGACTATGCCATGGTGGGGCTCGCCGCCTGCGCGCGCGCGCAAGGCGACACGCTTGCCGATATCCGGCTGGTCTATTTCGGCGTCGGCTCCGTGGCGGCCCGGGCTCGCAATGCCGAGCGCTCGCTGGCGGGCGGCGACGTAGAAGGTGCCGTAGCGGCGCTGCCGGCTGATTTGCATCCGAGCGAGGACCTGCAAGCCTCCGCCGCCGTGAAAGCTCATCTCGCCGGCGTTTTGCTGCGGCGCGTCGCCAAGCAGCTTGCTTCGCCACGAATCGAGGGCATTGCACCATGAGCGAACGCTTTCATGACATTTGCCTTGTGGTGAACGGGGAGGAGCTGCGTGAGCGCGTCGATGCGCGCACAACGCTGGTTGATTTCCTGCGCGAGACGCTCTCGCTCACCGGCAGCCATGTCGGCTGCGAGCACGGCATTTGCGGCGCTTGCAGCGTGCGTGTTGACGGCGCGGTCGTGCGCGGCTGCTTGATGCTTGCCGTGCAGTGCGACGGCACGCGGGTCGAAACCATCGAGCGGATCGCGGAGACGGACGAAATCCTTGATCTGCAAAGAGCGTTTATCGAGCGCAACGCGCTGCAATGCGGCTATTGTACGCCGGCCATGCTGCTGAGCGCACAGGAATTGCTGAACAAGGGCGGCGTTCCCAGCCGCGCGACCATTCGCATTCATCTCTCCGGAAACTATTGCCGCTGCACCGGCTATCAGGCGATTGTCGACGCGGTCGAGGCGGTTGCACGCGAGCGGTCAGGCGGCAGAGCGTCAGAGTGAGACCGATGAAAATTGCGCAAGACTCGCCTCCCGTCCTCTCGGCGCTCGATCGTCCGAACTCCTATATCGGTCGCTCCGTGCCACGGCCGAATCTCGGCCGGCTCACCCAAGGCCGCGCGCAATTCGTCAGCGATATCAGTCTGCCCCGCATGGGCCATGTCGTCTTCCTTCGCTCTCCCCACGCCCATGCAATGATCAGGAACATAGCTACGTCGGCGGCACGGACATCTCCCGGCGTGATTGCCGTTGTCACCGGCGCCGAGCTCGCGCAAGTGATTACCCCTTGGGTCGGGGTGCTCACGCATCTCAAGGGCATCAAATCGGCACCGCAGCACGCTATCGCGATCGAGCGCGCATGCTGGCAGGGCGAGGCCGTCTGTGCCGTCGTCGCGCCCACGCGCGCGCAGGCGGAGGATGCCTGCGAGCTCCTCGAGGTCAGCTACGAGGAGCTGCCCGCCGTGACCGATCCCGAGACCGCGCTCGATCCCGGTACGCCGGTCATTCATCCCGACCTCGGCGACAATCTCACTTTCGAGCGCGTGCATGTCGCGGGCGAGCCTGACCGAGGCTTCGCGGAGGCCGACGCGATCGTGGAAACGACATTCGTGTTCGGCCGCCACACCGGGGTGACGAACGAGCCGCGCGCCATTGTCGCGGATTGGAATCCGGGCGAACAGCGGC